>CALMHV010000097.1 GCA_937863905.1 uncultured Bacillota bacterium | reverse complement strand
GCCCCCGACCTCCTCGCCCTCCCGGCCCACATTGCCGAGGAGGACCAGGTCGACCGCCTCTTCGCCGCCGTGCTCGACCGCTTCGGCCGCCTCGACATCCTCATCAACAACGTCGGGATGAACCTCCTCACGCCCTCGACCGTCGACGCCGACGCCGCCGCCTGGCGCAAGATCATCGACACCAACCTCACCGGCCCCTACCTCTGCGCCCGCCAGGCGGCCCGGGCCATGCGGCCCCGCCAGGCGGGGAAGATCGTCAACCTGTCGTCCATCGCCGGCCGCCAGGCCGCCCCCGGGATGGGCATCTACGGGGTGGCCAAGGCCGGCCTGGAGATGCTCACCCGTGTCCTGGCCGTGGAACTGGCCCCCGACAACATCCAGGTGAACGCGGTGGCCCCGTCGATGGTCAAGACCGGCTTCAGCGCTCCCTTCTGGTCGAACGAGAGCCTTCAGGCCCAGATTGTCGCCGGTATCCCCGCCGGGCGGCTGGCCGAGCCCATGGACGTGGTCCATCCCGTCCTCTTCCTGGCCTCGGACGCCGCCGGCTACATCACCGGCCAGACGCTCATCGTGGATGGCGGCAGCACTTCCGCCAGTTGAAGGAGGAGACACACTCATGACCGATGACAAACCCGGCGCCACCGCCCTGGCCTGGATCGACGCCAACACCGGCCGCCTCACGGCCGTCAGCGACCGCCTCTGGGAACTGGCCGAGGTGGGCCTGGAGGAGTTCGAGTCCGCCCGCCTCCTGGAGCGCGAACTCACCGCCGCCGGCTTCACCCTGGTCAGCGGGGTGGCCGGGATGCCGACCGCGTTCACGGCCACCTGGGGCCAAGGGAAGCCCGTGCTGGGTTTCCTGGCCGAGTACGACGCCCTGCCCCTCCTGAGCCAGGAGGCCTCGCCCGTCCGCAAGCCGCTCCGCGAGGGCGCCCCCGGCCACGGCTGCGGGCACAACCTCTACGGCGCCGCCGTCCTGGGGGCCGTCCTCGGCCTCAAGGAGGAGATGGTCCGGGAGAACCTGCCCGGCACCATCGTCTTCTTCGGCTGCCCGGCGGAGGAGACCCTCATCGGCAAGGTCCTCATGGCCCGGGCCGGGCTCTTCAGCGGTCTGGACGCCGCCCTCACCTGGCACCCGGCCGAACTCAACAGCCTCTGGGCCGCCAGCGCGCAGGCCATGAACTCGGCCAAGCTCGTCTTCCACGGCCGGGCGGCTCACGCCGCGGCCAGCCCCGACCAGGGCCGCAGCGCCCTGGATGCCGTGGAACTGATGAACATCGGCGCGAACTACCTGCGCGAGCACGTGCCCCAGGACACGCGCCTGCACTACGTCATCACCAAGGGCGGGGTGGCCCCCAACATCGTCCCGGCCGAGGCCGAGGTCTGGTACTACGTCCGCAGCCCGCGCCGGGCCGACGTGGACTCCATCTACGCCCGGCTCCTCAAGATCGCCGAGGGCGCCGCCCTGATGACCGAGACCACCTTCGACGTCAACCTCATCACATCGTGCCGCGAGTATCTCCCCAACGACGTGCTGGGCGACCTCCTCATGGACTGCCTGACCCGGATTGGCCCACCCGCCTGGACGGCCGACGAGCTGGCCTTCGCCCAGGCCATCACCGACACGTTCGCTCCGGGGCAGAAAGAGGGCTCGCTCCGCGCCGGCCACGTGCCCGCCTCGTACTGGGGTAAGCTTCTCGATGACACCATCTGCCCGCCCCTGGCCCGGGGGGAGTGCCTCCCCGGCTCCACCGACGTGGCCGACACGAGTTGGGCCACCCCGACGGCCTGCTCCGTCGCCTGCTGCGCCCCGCTCGGGACGGCCGGGCACTCCTGGCAGTACACGGCCACCTCCGGCATGAGCATCGGCCACAAAGGCCTGCTCCTCTCGGCCAAGGCCCTGGCCATGGCTGGGAGCGAACTGCTGCGCCACCCCGAGACCTTGACGAAGGCCCGCGAGGAGTTCAACCAGAAGACGGCCGTCTAGTGACCTTCCACCCGCTTGGACCCTACCTTGAAGCCAGTGACGAGGTCCGCGAGGCCCTCGCCGCCGGCCGACCGGTCGTGGCCCTGGAGTCGACCATCATCTCGCACGGCCTCCCCTATCCCGCGAACCTAAAGACAGCGCTGGCCGTGGAGGAGGTCGTGCGGCGCGGCGGGGCCGTCCCGGCGACCATCGCCGTCATCCGGGGCCAGGCCCGGGTCGGCTGCGACCGCGACGACCTGGAAAGACTGGCCGCCGGCGCCGTCAAGGCCTCCGTCCGCGACCTGCCCGCCCTCTACGCCCGCGGCGGGACCGGCGCCACGACCGTGGCCGCCACGGCCACCATCGCCGCCCAAGCCGGCATCCGCGTCTTCGTGACCGGGGGCATCGGCGGCGTGCACCGGGGCTGGGGCGAAACCCTCGACATCTCGGCCGACCTGGAGGTCCTGGGCCGGGTCTCCTTGGCCGTCGTCTGCTCCGGGGCGAAAGCGGTCCTGGACGTGGCCGCCACGCTGGAGTACCTCGAAACGAAGGGGGTCACGGTGGTGGGCCTCGGGACCGACCGGTTCCCGGGGTTCTATCTCCGGGCGACCCCGTTCCCGGTGGACGCCGTCGCCGCCGACCCGGCGGAGGCCGCGGCCATCGTCTCGGCCCGGCTGGCCTCCGGTCTTCCCGGGGCGGTGCTGGTGGCGGTCCCCATACCGGCGGCCGATGAGTTGCCCCCGGCCGTGGTCGAAACCGCCCTGGCTGCCGCCTTAGGCGAGGCCGCCGCCCGGGGAATCACGGGAAAGGACGTCACGCCGTTCCTCCTGGAGGCCATGCGGCAGGCCACGGGCGGGCGTAGTCTGGGGGCCAACATCGCGCTCGTCCTCAACAACGCCGCCGTCGGCGCGGCCATCGCCGTCGAACTGGCCTAGCCGGCGGCCTTCCCCGCGCTCACCCACTCGTAGACCAGCCGACCCACTTGGGCGATAGCCTCGTCGGCGGCCCGGTCGTCCTTGGCGTCCTTGGTGCAGACGGTGAGGACGTACTCCTGCCCGGGCAGGTAGAAGAGACCGGTCTCGTGGCGGACGCCCCCGATCCAACCGTCCTTGTGGGCCACTTCGATGGGGGGAAGGGCGCCGGTCGCCCGGTGCTCGGCCGGCTCGAGCGGCAGATACTTGGTGAGGTGCTCGTTGTACTGCTGCTGCTTGAGGATGCGGATCATCTGGAGGGAGGCGTGCATCGACACGACCTTGTTCTGGGACAGGAGGGTCATGAGCCGGGTCATGTCCCCCGGCGAGATGACATTGACGTTCTTGCGGTCGGCCGCGACGACCTGGAGCTTGTGGTAGACCCGGATGTTCGGCAGGCCCAGTTGCCGCATGAAGGCCGTCGTGGTCTCAAGGCCGATGATGTCCAGGAGCAGGTTGGTGGCCGTGTTGTCGCTGACCACGATCATCAGGGTGACCAGGTCGAGGACCGAGAGTTCGGTGCCCGGCGTCAGATACTGGAGGACGCCCGACCCGCCGACCTGGTCGTGCCTGCTGATGGGCACCGGCCGGCCGAGCTGGAGCAGACCCTTGTCCGCTTGGCGGAAGACCTCGGCCATGATGGGGACCTTGATGACGCTGCAGGCGTAGAAGAGCTCGTCGGGGTTGTGGGCGAACTCTTCCCCCGTGCCCAGATGCCGGTAGGCGAGGCCGAAGGTCCCGGCCACCCGG
>CALMHV010000096.1 GCA_937863905.1 uncultured Bacillota bacterium | reverse complement strand
CTTCTCTCCTGCGATCAGGGCCTCGTCGGCCAGGTGGCCTTCAGCCTCGACGTCTTCGGCCGCCTCGACGTCCTCGGCCACCTCGACGCCATCCGCGGCCTCGAGGGGCGTTTCCGTGTCTTCGAGAACCTCACCGGCCCCCTCGGGTTCACCGAGGAGAAGGGCGCGTGCCCGTCGGCGTGCGGCTTCGAGTTCGGCGTCGACCGCCGTATCCGTCTCCTCCGGCGCGGCCTCGCCGAGCCCCGGCCTGGCGGCGGAACGCTCATCGGGGCGCAGGTCGAAGGAGACCTCCGCCTCCTCATCCGCCGCACCGGCCAGGAACCTCCTGGCCTCCCGGCGGCGGGTGGCCGCCCGGCGCAGGCCGCTGGCGGCCAGGCCGCCCTCGTCCAACCCTTCGTCGCCACCCAGGTCGAGATCGAGTTCGCGGGCTTTCTCGATGACATCCTCGTCGGATTGCCGGATGTCGATCTCCCGCGAATCCTCGGAGAGGACCTTCACGTCCAGGGCCAGACTCTGCAGTTCCTTGATGAGGACCTTGAACGATTCCGGCACGCCGGGCTCGGGAACATTGTCACCCTTGACGATGGCCTCGTAGGTCTTAACCCGGCCGATCACGTCGTCGGACTTGACGGTGAGCAATTCCTGCAGCGTGTAAGCTGCGCCGTAGGCCTCAAGAGCCCAAACCTCCATCTCCCCGAAGCGCTGCCCGCCGAACTGGGCCTTGCCGCCCAGGGGCTGCTGCGTGACCAGGGAGTAGGGGCCGGTGGACCTGGCGTGGATCTTGTCGTCCACCAAATGGGCCAGTTTCATCATGTAGGCGTACCCGACGGTCACGCGACCGTCGAACCTCTCACCGGTCCGGCCATCGCGCAGTTCCGTCTTGGCGTCAGGGTCGCAGCCGGCCTTGGCCAAGTACTCGGCCACGTTCGTCTCGTTCGCCCCGTCAAAGACCGGGCTCGAGACGTAGATGCCCAGGGCCTTGGCCGCCCAGCCGAGGTGGGTCTCAAGAATCTGGCCGATGTTCATGCGGGAGGGAACCCCGAGAGGGTTCAGCACGATGTCCACGGGCTCGCCGCCGGGAAGGAAGGGCATGTCCTCGTCCGGGAGGATCTTGGCGACGACGCCCTTGTTGCCGTGCCGGCCGGCCATCTTGTCGCCCTCGGAGATTTTGCGCTTTTGCGCCACATAGCACCGTACCAGCTGGTTAACCCCCGGGCTCAGCTCGTCGCCCGCCTCGCGTGAAAAGACCTTCACGTCCACGACGATGCCGCTCTCCCCGTGGGGTACCCGGAGTGAGGTATCGCGGACCTCGCGGGCCTTCTCGCCGAAAATGGCCCGGAGGAGCCTCTCTTCCGCGGTCAGCTCGGTCTCGCCCTTGGGCGTCACCTTGCCGACCAGGATGTCGCCCGGCATGATCTCGGCTCCGACCCGGATGATGCCTCGTTCGTCGAGGTCCTTCAGCACATCCTCGCCGACGTTGGGGATATCGCGAGTGATCTCCTCCGGGCCGAGCTTCGTGTCGCGGGCGTCACACTCATGCTCCTCGATGTGGATCGAGGTAAACACGTCGTCCCGGGTCAGCTTCTCCGAGATGAGGATGGCGTCTTCAAAATTGTAGCCCTCCCAGGGCATGAAGGCCACGAGGACGTTCCGGCCCAGGGCCAACTCGCCCATGTCCGTGGACGGGCCGTCCGCCAGGATGCCACCCTTGGCCATCTTCTGGCCGACGCGGACGATGGGCTTTTGGTTGATGCACGTGCCCTGGTTCGACCGGCCGAACTTAGTGAGTTCGTACCGGTCGGTGTCGCCGTCCTCGGTGAGGACGGTGACCTCCCGGGCCGTGGACCGCGAGACCACACCGGCCCGGCGAGCCGTCACCAGGATGCCGGAGTCGCGGGCAACCCGGTCCTCGATGCCCGTGCCGACCAGCGGAGCCTCGCTGACGAGAAGCGGAACCGCTTGACGCTGCATGTTCGCGCCCATGAGGGCCCGGCCGGCGTCATCGTTCTCCAGGAACGGAATCAGGGCCGAAGCGATGCTGACCACCTGCTTGGGCGAAACGTCCATGTAGTCCACTTCCTCGGCCGGAACGAGCCGAATCTCCGTGCGATGCCGGCAAGTCGGCGTCGGGCTCACGAACCAACCGTTCTCCAGCACTTCGTTGGCCTGGGCGATGATGTTCTCGTCTTCCTCGTCGGCCGTGAGGTAGTGAATCTCGTCCGTGACGATGCGGTTTTCCTTGTCGACCCGGCGGTACGGGGTCTCGACGAACCCGAACTCGTTCATGCGCGCGTAGGTCGAGAGGTTGCCGATGAGGCCGATGTTTGGACCTTCCGGCGTCTCGATCGGGCACATCCGGCCGTAGTGGGAGTCGTGGACATCGCGGACCTCGAACCCGGCGCGCTCGCGGGTGAGGCCACCGGGACCCAGGGCGGAGAGGCGGCGCTTGTGGGTCAA
>CALMHV010000095.1 GCA_937863905.1 uncultured Bacillota bacterium | reverse complement strand
CTCACCGGGGCGCCGGCGGGTCCAGCGCCGCCAAGGCCTGGCTGGCCACCTCGAGTTGGCTCCGGTCGGGCTCGCGCGTCGTCATCTTCTGGAGCCAGAGCCCGGGGGCCACGAGCCAGCGCACGAGGAAGGAGTCCGACTGGGCGCCCAGCTTCAGGGCCTCGTAAGCCAGGCCGGCCACGACCGGCAGGAGGGCCAGCCGGGTCGCCAGGCGCACCCAGATGTTCGGCCAGCCGAAGAAGGAGAACAGGACCACGCTGAAGAGGACCACGAAGAGGAGGAAGCTGGTGCCGCAGCGCCGGTGAACGGTCGGGTAGGCGGCCGCCGTGTCGGCGTCGAAGCCGCCGCCGGCGTCGTAGGCGTTGATGACCTTGTGCTCCGCCCCGTGGTAGGCGAAGACGCGCTGGATGTCGGGCATCCGGCCGATGGCCGAGATGTAGCCCACCAGGATGACCAGGCGCAGCAGCCCTTCGGCCAGGTTGATGAGCGTCGCCGACGACCCGATTCGGGTGAGCGGCCCGGCCACCACCGTCGGCAGCAGGACGAAGAGCCCCACGGACAGGAGCACACCCAGGACCACCGCCAGACCGCCCTGGGCCGCGGTTATCTTCTCGTCCTCCGCGGCGGCCTCGTTGGACGAGAACACCAGGGCCTCCAGGCCGATGGAGAGCGACTCGACGAGCACGACCACACCCCGGACCATCGGCCAACCGAAGACCCGGTTCCGGGCCGAAAGGAGCGGCCGGGCACGGAACCGCGTCGTGACTTCGCCCGTCGGGCGGCGTACGACCACCGCGTACCCCGTCGGCCCGCGCATCATGACCCCTTCGATGACGGCCTGGCCGCCGTAGGTGATGGGTTTCATCGTCTTCCTCCTTGGGTTCGCCGCCTGCCCGCCCCCGGCGGCTCAGGCTTCCCGGCGTTCGGTGCGGGTCTCCAGGCCCGGGATGCGGAAGCGGTGTTCGACGTAGTCCATGCCCCGGGTGATGACGTACACGACCACGATATAGATGAGGGCGACCTCGATGATGGTCGGCCAGAGCCGGAAGTACTTGCTGATGATGCCCTGTCCTCGGGTGAATAGCTCCTGAACGGCGATCATGAAGACGACCGACACGTATTTGACCATGTAGGCGACCTCGTTGGACCAAGCCGGCAGGGCGAGCCGCAAAGCCTGCGGGAACACAACCCACCGGAACGCCTGGATCGTCCGCATCCCGACCGCCCGGGCCGCCGTGAGCTGCCCCTCGCTGACGGCCAGGATGGCCCCCCGGATGTACTCGGACTGGTAGGCGGCCGAGTTCAGCGTCAGGGCCAGCCAGGCGGAGAGGAAGCGGTCGAGGACGATGCCCGTTTCGGTGAGGCCGTAGTAGACGATGAAGAGCTGCAGCAGGAGCGGTGTTCCGCGGAAGAGCTCGACGTAGGCCGTGGCCAGCCAGTTGAGGGGGCCCTTGGTGTAGGTCCGGACCATCGACACCGGGACGGCCAGGACAAGTCCGGCGATAAGGGACGTGACCGTCAGCTGGAGGGTCACCTCAAGCCCCTTCAGCAGTTCGGGCAGGATGCCCCACATGAACTCCAGCGTGCCGGCCTCGCTCAGGTTCACTTCTTGCGCCTCCCGCCCCTGGGCCCCCCGTGGTTGCCGTAGAGTTCGGTCAACTTCCCGAGGAACTCGCGGGTCCGCGCGTGCTTGGGGTTCGTGAAGAACTGCTCCGGCGGCCCGTCCTCGGAGATGGCCCCGTTCTCCAGGAAGATGATGCGGTCGGAGACCTCGCGGGCAAAACCCATCTCGTGGCTCACGACGAGCATGGTCATGCCTTCGCCGGCCAGGGTCTTCATGACCTCAAGGACCTCGCCGATGAGTTCGGGGTCGAGGGCCGAGGTCGGTTCGTCAAAGAGCATCACCTTGGGGTCCATGGCCAGGGAACGGGCGATGGCCGCGCGCTGCTTCTGTCCTCCTGAGAGTTCGGCGGGATAGAGGCCGGCCTTGTCGACCAGGCCGACCTTCTCCATTTCCAGCATGGCCTTGGCGCGGGCCTCGGCCGGACTCATCCTCTTGACTTTCGTCAGGGCCAGCATCACGTTCTGGATGGCCGTCAGGTGCGTGAAGAGGTTGAAGTCCTGGAAGACCATGCCGATGTGCTCACGGACCTTGTTGATGTCCGTCCGCTTGTCGGTGATCTCCACGTCCTCGAGCCAGACCCGACCCTGGTCGGGCGGGGTGAGCTGGTTGATGCACCGCAAGAGAGTGCTCTTGCCGGTGCCGCTCGGTCCGATGATGACGACGACCTCGCCCGGGGCGACCTCGAAGGAGACGCCGCGAAGCACCTCTGTCTTTCCGTAGGCCTTGTGCAGGTTCTCTACCCTTAAGATGGGTCCGGCCATCGGAGTCGATCCCTCGTTTCTGGGCCCCTGGAGCCGGGCTGATGAGAGCGCGGCGTCGCCAGGTTCAGGTCTTCAGCTTGTAGCGTTTATGGGCGAAGTCCAGGACGCGGTTGGTGATGAAGGTCAGGCAGAAATAGATGAGCCCGGCGGCCAGGAACGCGGTCAAGTAGTCCCGGTTCGCCGCGCCAATCTGCTGCGAACGGCGGAAGACCTCGGCCGTTCCAACGGCAGAAGCCAGGGAAGAGTCCTTCAGGACGATGGCCGCCTCGTTTGACCACGACGGGATGGCCAGACGCAGGACTTGCGGGATGATGACCGAGCGGATGGCGGTCGCCCGGCTCATCCCCAAAGACCGGGCCGCGGCCATCTGCCCGGTTCCCAGCGACTGAATCGCCCCGCGGAAGATCTCCGACTGGTAGGCGGTGGTACAGGCCGTCAAGGCGATGACGGCGGCCGCCACGCCCCCGACCCGAAACGCGACCCAAGCCAGGTTATAGAAAATGTAGAGGACGACAAGCGTGGGCAAGCTCCGGACCACGCGGCTGTAGGCACCGGCGGCGGTCGCGGCAAAGCGATTCCCATAGACGCGGGCGACGGCCAGGGCCAGCCCGAAGACCAGGCCGAAGGTGAGAGCGAACACGGTGAGCAGCACCGTCACCTTGATGGCCGGAGCTATGAACTTGAGGGAACGCAGGAACAGAGATAGGTCCAGCCGATGGTCCCGGGCGGGACGAAACACGGCGGGGCCGATGACTCCGGGGGCGCCACGAGAACCCTGGTCCCGGCCCCGCCGACGAAGAACTAGGCTCTAGCCACCCTCGGCCAGAGTCTGCGCAATGTTGTACTTGTCAGCGAGAGCCTCGATGCTTCCGTCTTCCGTGAGCTGGGCCAGGATTTCGTTGATTCTGTCGACGAGTTCCTGTTCACCCAACATGACGGCGATACCCATCCCGCTCTCGACCTTGTGCACCATAGCGATGACCACCGGGTGGCTCACCGTGAAGGCCTGGGCGGCGGCGGCATCCATGTAGACGGCGTCCAGGCGGCCAGCCACGAGGTCCAGGATGGCCTGGTCGGCCCGGGGGTAGGAACTCAGGTTGGCGGCTTCCATCGTGCCGGCATCGATGAGCTCCTTGACGTAGGTCTCATGGATGGTTCCGGACTGCACGCCGATGAGTAGGGCGGGGAAGTCGACCAACGGGTCGGTGATGGTCACCGTGCTGCCCACCTTGACCAGGACGGCATTGGGCGACTCCCAGTAGGGGTTGGAGAAGAGAGCCTGCTCCTGGCGCTCGGGATTGATGCTCATGGCCGCGATGGCCGCGTTGATCTGGCCTGATTGCAGGGAGTTTAGAACGATATCGAAGGTCATGTCCTTCCACTCCACCGTGACGCCCAGCTTCTCGGCGACCATCTCCATGAGTTCGACATCGAACCCGGTGTAGTTGCCGGTCGCCTCATCCACGAACTCGAACGGCGGATAGTCGGCTGAGGTCCCGACGATGATCTTCTTGGCCTTCAGGATGGCCTGCAGTGCGTTCTTCGGCTTGCAGCCGGCGACGGCCGCCACCGAGAACACCAAGGCCACGGCCAGCAAGAGCGCAACCAGTACTTTGTACTTTCTGGACAACGTGTGCCCTCCTTTCGTCACAACAGGGAACTCGGAGATCGTGGCTGTTCTCCGCTTCATCCGTCGAGCTTTGCCCGTTCGGCCTGCCCGGGACGTCTCCACCCCCCACATGAAACCGAAGGACAAAGCCACAGACTACGGCAGGGAGAAACTTCAAGCCTCAATCGAGAGATTCCTTCCCGCCGCCGCGACCGGGCTACGGGGTATGGCCCCGCCGAGTGGGTATTAAGAGGCCGGCCCCTAAGGGGCCGGCCCATCGTGTCTTCGCTGGTTCTCACGCCGACGAGTGGTTCGCCCGCAAAGGCCGGTCTAGGCCTTCTTAGGTTCGCCCTCCATCTCCTTGAGGATCTTGAGGGCTTCCTCGGCGCCCTTCTTGGTCTTGGGCTTCGGCCCCTTCTTCTCTTCCTCGGCCGGCTGCTGGCCCCAATTGTACTTCCTGATGAACCGCTCCACGCGGCCCGCCGTGTCGACGATGCGCCGCGTGCCCGTGTAGAACGGATGACACTTCGCGCAGATTTCGATCTTCTGGTCCTTCTTGGTGGAGCCGATGTCGTGAACGGCGCCGCAGGCGCAAACGATGCGACCGTCCGGGAAGTACACCGGATGAATGTCCTTCTTCACCTGATACACCTTCTTGCTCTCGGGGTTGGGAAAAGCAGGTGCGCCGGCAAAAGCAATCTGAATTATAGCACGGGGTCTCGCGGGCTGTCCAAGGGAAACCGCTACCCACCCAGGTAGTTGAGCGGGTTACGCGGCTCGCCCGCGACGCGGACCTCGAAGTGCAGGTGGGGTCCTGTGGAGTTCCCGCTCGACCCCACTTCGGCGATGGCGTCGCCCCGCTGGACGTGGTCCCCGGTATGGACGAGAATGCTGGAGGCGTGGCCGTAGAGGGTCGTGAGCCCGCCGCCGTGGTCCAGGATGACACACCGACCATATTGGCCGTACCATCCGACGAAGATGACCTTCCCGGCGGCCGCCGCGTGGATGGTGGTCTCGTAGGCGGCGGCGATGTCGACGCCGGAGTGCGTGTGGCCCCAGCGGGGCCCGAACCGCGAACTCACGGAGCCCAGCACCGGCCAGGCCAACGTGCCCCCCGACGCCGCGGGGGCGGTCGACTTCGAGGACGAGGTTCCCGCGGCCGCCGTGACGGCGGTGCGCACCCGGCCACCCGGGACGACGAGAAGCTGCCCCGTCTGGAGGCTCTTGGGGTCACTGATGTTATTGGCCCCGGCGATGGCCTCCACCGTCACCTGGTGGAGAGTGGCGACCGACGAAAGGCTGTCGCCCGAGCGAACCCGGTAGATGACCCCATCCACCGAGGGGAAGGCCATGGTCTGGCCAGGATAGATGCGGTCCGGGTTGCGGACGCCCGAGGAAACCGTCACGGTCGATGTGGACACGCCGTAGCGGAGCGCGATCTGGCTGACGGTCTCCCCCTGGGCCACGACGTGGGTGACGACGAAGGGCAACTCCGTCGTCACGCCGGCGCCTGCGTCGACGGGACCGGTGGAGGAGGAAGTCGCGGGCTCGGCTTCCGTGGTCGGGGGCGCGGCTTCCGTCGCGAGGGCGCTGGGCGCGAGGGCGATGGGCGCGAGGGCGATGGGCGCGGGAACGGGCGACGCCCGAGGGGAGACCATGACGTTGCCCGCCGAGGCCGCGCTGAGCGTGGCCACGAGCACGAGGAGCCCCACAGTCCTGCCGAGCCTTTCCCACGAACCCACTGTCTTCCCTCCTTACCACATCGTGCGAGTCCGTCATCCGGTACTTATTCTGGTCCGACGAGTCCGCTTTCTATCCCCCGAGAAGCCTTGGGGCGTCGCACCACTAGGCGCGACGCCCCGTATCTACCCAATTACAATGCCGTGCCGACTCAGGCCATCTGGAGTCCCTTGAGAATCTGCTTGAGGAACTCTTCGTTGGACTTGGTCTTCTTGAGCCGGTCGATGAGCATCTCCGTCGCTTCCTGCGTCCCGAGGGAGTTCAGGGCGCGGCGTAGGGCGTAGGTCATCTCCAGTTCCTCGGCCGAGAGGAGCAGCTCCTCTTTCCGCGTCCCGGAGCGCTTGACGTCGATGGCCGGGAAGACGCGCTTCTCGGAGAGCTGCCGGTCGAGGTGGATCTCCATGTTGCCGGTGCCCTTGAACTCCTCGTAGATGATGTCGTCCATGCGGCTGCCGGTGTCGATGATACAGGTGGCGATGATGGTCAGGCTCCCGCCCTCCTCGAGGTTCCGGGCGGCGGCGAAGAAACGCCGGGGGCGGTGGAGAGCCGCCGGGTCGATGCCGCCCGACAGAGTGCGCCCGCTCGGCGGGACGACCAGGTTGTGGGCCCGGGTGAGGCGAGTGAGGCTGTCGAGCAGGATGACGACGTCCTTACGGTGTTCGACCAGCCGCTTGGCCCGGTCCAGGACCATGTCGGCCACCTTGATGTGGTTCTCGGGGACCTCGTCGAAGGTCGAGCCGACGACCTCGCCCGTCACCGAGCGCTCCATGTCCGTGACTTCCTCGGGTCGCTCGTCGACCAGGAGAACGATGAGGTGTACGGCCGGGGATTTGGCCATGATGGCGTTGGCGATCTTCTTCAGGAGGACGGTCTTGCCGGCCTTCGGCGGGGAAACGATGAGCCCGCGCTGCCCCTTGCCGATGGGGGCGACGAGGTCGATGAGGCGCGTGGAGATCTCGGTCCGGTCCGTCTCGAGCGTGATCCGCTCGTTGGGGAAGATGGGGGTCAGGGCTTCGAAGGCCACCCGGTCCTTGGCGACGTCCGGGTTCTCCTCGTTGATGGCCTCGACCCTCAGGAGGGCGTAGTACCGCTCGCTCTCCTTGGGGGGCCGGACCTGCCCGGAGACGTAGTCGCCCGTCTTGAGGTCGAACCGGCGGATCTGAGACGGAGAGACATAGACGTCCTGCCGGCTCGGCAAGTAGCCGATCGGTCGCAGGAAGCCGAAAGCCTCCGGCATGATCTCCAGCACGCCCTCGGCGAAAATCGAGCCTTCTTTCTCGATGTTCGCCTTGAGAATTTCGAACATGATCGCTTTCTTGTTCATTTCCGAGTAGCCGACGATCTCCATCTCTCGGGCCTGCTGGTACAGCTCTTTCAGGGTCTTAGACTCCAGCTGGGCGATATTCAACACACTCACCTCGTCTTTGACGTTCGGCCGAGGCGGCGAACGTCTCACTCAGGGGAATTCAACCTAGTTGGATTGGCCGACAACAACCGACAACGGGCCGTCTCTACGAAAGGTTACGGGGCAACCTGGCCGCACTAGCATAGTCCGGAAAAGCCCGCGCTATGAACCGTGTTGGCCCGGGCGCGGTCCGGGCTCTAGCCCGTCTTGACTTTTTTCCAGTCGGCAAGGAACATCTCGATGCCGCGATCGGTGAGCGGGTGGCTGACCATGGCCCGCAGGACCTTCATCGGGACGGTGGCGATGTCGGCGCCCGCCTTGGCGGCATCGATGACGTGCAGCGGGTGCCTGATGCTGGCGGCGATAATCTCGGACTCGAGCCCGTGGATCTCGAAGATCTGCGCGATGTCCCGGACCACCTGCATGCCGTCATGCCCGGCGTCGTCGAGCCGCCCGACGAACGGGCTGACGTAACTCGCGCCGGCCAGCGCCGCCAGGAGCGCCTGGTTGGCGGAAAAGACAAGCGTCACGTTGGTGCGGATGCCCTCGCCGGCGAGCGTCTTGGCGGCCTTGAGCCCCTCCGGGGTCATCGGGATCTTCACGACTATGTTCTCGGCCGCGGCCGCCAGGGTGCGGGCCTCGGCGATCATCCCTGGAGCGTCCAGGCTGATGGCCTCAGCGCTGACCGGCCCCGGGACAATGTCGGTTATCTCCCGGAGGATCTCGGCGAACGTGCGCCCCTGTTCCCTGGCCACCAGCGTGGGATTGGTCGTGACGCCGGAAATGACTCCCCAGCCTACTGCTTCGCGGATCTCATCGATGTTGGCGGTATCGAGAAAGAGCCTCAAACCGAACCTCCTCGGACGCGGGCTAGTCTGTCCAGCGTCTGTATTCCACAAACCCTGGTCCGTTCCTGTATTCTCCAACGTTGGCGGCGGCGCCTAGCCTTTCTCGACCTTGCGGCCGAAGACCCGGTCCATCGCGTACCCGAGGAAACCCGCGCAGGTGGCGAAGGCGGCCCCGGTCTTCACCTCGCCGGACTGGCGGTCGAAAGCCTCGCAAGCCAGGCCGGTGTCCAGCGGCGCCCGCAGGAGCACGCCCTCCGCCTCCCGGACCCGCTCGGGCCGCCCGCCCAGGAGGGCGTTGAAAAGGCCCATCACGAACGGGTGCTTGGCGTGCGGGCAGCCCAGACCGGGAAACGGAACGTCGCTGTAGCGATAGGGGTTGTCCCGCGAGAGGATCCAGTCGAGCGTGTTCCGCCAGACTTCGTCGTCCTGGGGGCAGAAACCGTAGTAGGCCAGAAGCTCCAGGCTGCCGGGTGGTTCGTCGGCGACCTCGCTTCCTCCTGCAAGGTCCGAGGACCAGACGAACATCGGTCCCTTCGGACCAGCGATGACCAGATGCTTGTAGATGGAATCCCGGACCAGGGCGGCCTCCTCCCGGTGGACGGCGGCCTCGCCGCGCAGCGCCGCGGCGTCCTCCGCCTGGCCCCCCCACTCCAGAAGATCGGCGAAATCGCGGCAGGCCCGCCAGACCATCACGTTGTCGTAGGTGACGTAAGGGTGGCTCGCCGGGTCGTCCGAGGGCAGGAGGAACGTCCGGTAGAGGTGGGTGCCGGGATCCGGGTGCTTCTCCTGCGCCAGCAGGCCAAAGAGCCTCCTCAGCTTGGGCAGGAGGTTCCGGCGAGCGAGGATGTCCCGGTCACCGGTGGCCTCCACGTAGCGCCGGAGGGCAATCGGGTAGGCGGCCAGCTCGTCGAGTTCGAAGCCCGGGTAGAGCAGGCGTCCGTCCATGTAGAGGGAGTGGCTGCCGGCGTGGTGGAAGTACCGGTCGAAGGCGACACCGATGGCCTCCTCGGCCAGGACGGGGTCCGTGAGCAGGAGCCCCGGGAAACTCCAGAGCAAGGCGTCCCGGGCCCAAAAGGCGGCCGAGACGTAGTAGAGCGGGCTGCGGCTGGTGATGAG
>CALMHV010000094.1 GCA_937863905.1 uncultured Bacillota bacterium | reverse complement strand
ACGGGCTGAAGGGTCGGTGCGGGAATGGACGGTGGCGCCGGCGGAGTGCTGGTGGTGGTGGCCGGCTCCGCTGTCGTCGGCGTCATCCACGCTCTGCTTCCCGATCACTGGGTTCCCTTCGTGGTCCTCAGCAAAGCCAGGCGGTGGGACCTCAGGCGTAGCCTGACGGCCGTCGTGGCCGGGGGCCTGGCCCATCTGGCGTCCACCGCCGCGCTGGGTTTTCTTCTGGCTGTCCTTGGGGCCAGGGCCATCGAACGGATAGGCCCGGCCGCCGAGCTTACCGGGGCCGGCATCCTGGCCGTGTTCGGCGTGGTCCTGTCGCTGCGGGGGATGAAGGCCGCCAGAAAGGGCGGCCACCGGCACGGGGAACTCCCGAGCGACCTCGCCCCCGCCGGCGGCGGGCCCCGGGACCACATCCTGACCGGAGCGGTCTTTGGACTCCGCCCCTGCGCCGAAGCCATTCCCAT
Source organism: uncultured Bacillota bacterium (assembly GCA_937863905.1). Lineage (GTDB taxonomy): Bacteria > Bacillota > Sulfobacillia > UBA995 > UBA9673 > CALMHV01. The sequence goes on along the minus strand of CALMHV010000094.1, from coordinate 8,654 downwards.
TTTCTTCGCCGCCTCGGCCTACGGCCTGACGTCTTCGCTCCTGGCCATCGGGGTCTGGGTAGCGGCCACTCTCGGGACCATGATCGCCGTGGTCCTGGTCTCGCTCCTCGGTCTCCGGAGCCTCAGGGTGGACGCTTTCGAGCGGTACGGGGAACTGGCGGCCGGGGCCGTCGTCCTCCTCATGGGTCTTGGCGCCGCCCTCCTCAGCCTGGCTCTCTGAGCCTCCCGGTTGCGCCTGGGGGCTCGCGCCGGCGCCGCCGGTCGGCCCCGTCCTGCAGGGAACCTCCTTCGCCGCGCGGAAGAGGACGAGCGCGAAAAGTCCGACAATGGCGGAGGCGATAGCTTGAGGACGGCCGACGACTACCTCGCGAGACTCAAGGGTCTGGCCCGGAACGTTCACTACCAGGGAGAACTGGTGCAGCGAGACCACCCGGACATCCTACCCGGCATCCGCGTCATCAGCGAGACCTTCAACGTGGACGACCCCGAGTTGAAGGGACTGGCCACGGCGACCTCTCACCTGAGCGGGGCGCGGATCAATCGTTTCTGCCACATCCACCGCACGACCGACGACCTCCTCGCCAAGCAGCGCCTGACCCGCATCCTCTGCCGGCGCACCGGTGGCTGTATCCAGAGATGCATGGGCGTCGATGCCCTGAACGCCCTGTCGGTGGTCACGAAACTCGCCGAGGACGCCACAGGAGTGCCCTACCACGCGCGGTTCAACGCCTACCTGCGCTACTTCCAGGACAACGATCTCGTCGGGAACGCGGCCCAGACCGACGTGAAGGGCGACCGCTCGAAGCGGCCCTTCGAGCAGGAGGACCCCGACCTCTACCTGCGCGTCGTGGAGAGGCGGGCCGACGGCATCGTCGTCAGGGGGGCCAAGGCCCACAACACCGTCGGTCCCTACGCCGACGAGATCATCGTCCTGCCGACCAGGCTCATGACCCCGGCCGACACGGACTGGTCGGTGGCCTTCGCCGTGCCGGCCGACGCGCCCGGGGTGCACCTCTTCGTCCGCTGCACCCACGCCCGCCCGCGCGAGGTCCTGAAGGCCCCGGCGGCCGAGTACGGGGCCTCCGACTCCCTGACCGTCTTCGACGACGTGTTCGTGCCCTGGGACCGCGTGTTCCTGTGTGGGGAGACGGCCTTCGCCGGTCAACTCGCCGCGCTTTTCGCCACCTACCACCGCCACAGCTACACCGGGTGCAAGGCGGCCGTGTCTGATATCATGACGGGAGCGGCGGCCCTCGTCGCCGAGTACAACGGGGTGGCCAAGGCGCCCCACGTCAGGGACAAACTGGCCGAACTCATCGCCGTCGGGGAGCTTGTCTTCGCCGCCGGCCTGGCGGCGAGCGTCACGGCGCAGCCGGCCACTTCGGGAACCATGGTGCCGGACATCGTCTACACGAACGTGGGCCGCTACCACGCCGGGGTCAACGTCATGCGCGAGTTCGAGACAGTCATCGACCTGGCCGGGGGCCTGCCGGCCACCCTGCCCCCGGAGCGCGAGTGGCTCGACCCCGTGAGCGCGCGTTTCCTGGACAAGTACATCAAGCGCAACCCGGCCGTGTCGGCTGAGAACCAGCACCGGCTGTTCCGGTTCCTGTCGGACGCTCTGTGTTCCAGCACGTCCGGGGTCATGCAGGTGGCCGGTATCCACGGCGGCGGCTCACCCATCATGGAGCGCATCGCCATCACCGGGCTCTACGACCTGGAGCAGCGCAAGGCCGACGTTAGGCGCCTGGCGGGCATCACGAGCTAACTCCAGGGGCGAGAACGGAAGGGGGACCACGTGGCCGACCAGGTGTTGGCGTTCGACAACCCGTCACCCACGTCCTTCCCCCTCGCGGACGCGGGGCAAGGGGTCGTCGTCGCTCGCGCCGCCTCCCTCGAGTCGGCCCTTCCCGGGACCACGGCCGTCTTCTCCACCCGGCTCGGCGGCGTTAGCCGTTCCCCCTGGGACCAGATGAACGTCGGCTACCAGACGGGCGACAGCCCCGTCGACGTGACCGAGAACCGGCGCCGCCTCTTCCGGGCTCTGGACCTGGACGTCGAGCATCTGGTGACCGCCGGGCAGGTGCATGGCGACGCCGTCGTCGTGGCCACCGCGTCCGGCCACCAGCCGGACACCGACGGCCTGGTCACCCTGTCCCGGTCCCTAATCCTCGCGGTGTTCTGCGCTGACTGCGTACCCATCTGGCTCCTGGACCCGAAGACCCCGGCCGCCGCAGTGGTCCACGCCGGCTGGCGGGGGACGCTCGCTGGGGTCGCCGGTCGGGCGGTCGAGGTGATGCGGCGGAAGCTCGGGTGCCGCCCCGGGGACCTGCTGGCGGCCATCGGCCCTTCGATAGGCCCGTGCTGCTACGAGGTCGGACCCGAGGTCTCTGAGCCGGCCCGCGCCCGTCTTGGCCCCAGCGTGCTGGCCGTACCGCTCCCGGGTGGGAAGGCCCGCCTTGACCTCTGGGAGGCCAACCGGCAATCGCTCATCCGGGCCGGCCTCGACCCGCTCCGGGTCGACGTGTCCGGTCTGTGCACCTTCTGCCGGGGCGAGTTGTTCCATTCCCACCGGCGAGAGACCGTGCGGTCGCCGGCCTCCCCTCGGGCCGGCCGCATGGTCGCGCTCGTCAAGCTCCCCGAACGTCGCCCGTAGCCGCCGGCTTGCCAGGGGAGAAACCATCCGGGCGTCGAAGAATCATGGGCGAGTTTCCAAGGAGCGGCTGGTTTCTGGCGGAGCGAAAGGGGAAAGCCCGCACCCGTGGCCCGGTACGAGAGCGGCAGGACCCAAAGCGGCATATCCCGGTCTCGCTCCGGCGCCCGCGGCCGGCGCTCCGAGACGGGTTCCCGGCGCGCCCGCGCCGGCCGGCCCATCAGTTCGGGAGCCCGGAGCCGGCACGTCCAGCGTCGAGGCCGGAATCCATCCGGCCGTAAACCCGTCCGCTGGCTGCGTCCGGTTCTCGTCATCCTCGTGCTGGCCCTTTTGCTCGCCGCCGGCGGATACGCCACCCTGAAGACCATGGTTCTCAAGCAACTGGTCGGCACGGTGGTCGCCCAGGAGGGCGAACTGGAGGACCTCGCCTCAGGCGAGAGCATCCTGGTGCGCGACGAGACCGTCCTGCGTTCGCCGGTCACGGGGACGGTGACCCTGACTCTGGGCGAGGGGACGCGCGCGCGGAAAGACGCCGAGATCGCCAGCCTTTCGGACACGGAAGAGAGGCAACAGGCCGAGGCCGGGGTGGCCCAGTTCGAAACGGACCTCGCCGCATTCAACGCCAACAACGACGCGGAAGAGAAGACCCTCGTCGATACTATCGCCGCTCTGGAGGCCGAGGTTGTCCAGACGGCCTCGGGACTGCGGGCTGCCTGCCTGGCCAGCGACTTTGAAGGCATCGATCAGCTCACGGCGTCGCTCGGCACCGTGCGCCAGGAGGTGACCGAGGCCAGCCGACGCCTGGCGTCCATCCGGAAGGACCGGGCGGCGATCGAGGCCTCCCTGGCCACAGCGAGGACTGCCCTGTCGCAGGCCATCTTTCCGGTCCTCACCCCCGGGGCGGGGATCATCTCCTATTCGCTCGACGGTCTGGAGGAGACCCTGACTCCGGAGAGCATCGGCCAGTACACGACCAAACAACTGCTGACCATGGCCAGGCGTCAGGCCACGACAGCGGACCAGACCAGGGTTCACGCCGGCGACCCGGTCGCCAAGCTCATCGGGGACGCCGAGGCTTTCGTTTCGGTCATCGTCGCCAACAGCGAAGTGGACAGACTGACCCTGGCCCGGGAGGTGGTCCTCCGCTTCCCCGGGTTCGAGGGGCGACGGGAGACGGTGGCCTTCCTTCACCACATCGGGAACAAGGAGAGGAACGGGTACTGCGTGGCGACCTACCGGACGCAGGAGTTTCTCGACGGCATGGCCTCGGTGCGCCAGGTCAAGGCGACCATCGTCGTGCACACCTACCGGGGGACGGTCGTGCCCGGGAAGGCCGTGGTCCGCCGCGGCGGGCAGGACGGGGTCTTCACCGTGGATGGCGCCGCGCGGACCTGCCATTTCCGGCCGGTCACGGTGGTCGGCGGGAGTGGCGACCTGGTTGTGGTGGAGGGTCTGCCAACCGGGACCGAGGTCGTCTCCAACCCGTGGCTGGTCAAGGAAGGTCTGCGCATCGGCCTCGGGCGGGGGGCTCGCGGTGACCTGGCGGCGGGGCCGCGCGGTGACCTGGCGGCGGGGCCGCGAGGAGGGATTCGGCACGACCGACTCTAGCGGGGCCGGCTCCCCGGATGTCCGGGCCAATCTGGCGGAAGTCAGAGAGAGGATCGCCCGGGCCGCCCGCAAGGCCGGGCGGACTCCTGAGTCCATCCGCCTTGTCGCCGTGGCCAAGGGTGTGCCGGTCGGTCTCGTGCGGGAGGCTGTCCAGGCCGGAATCACCGACCTGGGGGAGAACCGGGTCCAAGAAGGCGTGGCCAAGCGGGAGGCCCTGGCCGAGGGCCCCACACCTCTGAGGTGGCACCTCATCGGACACCTGCAGACCAACAAGGCCGGGCGTGCCGCGGCCAACTTCGACCTCATCCACTCCGTCGACAGCCTGCGCGTGGCCGCCGCGCTCTCGGCGGCGGCAGGGAGACTGCGGGAAGGTCCCGACCCGGCGGGGGCCCGGCGTGCGACCGTCGAGGTCTTGCTCCAGGTCAACCTGGCTGGCGAGGAGACCAAGTTCGGCGTGGACCCGGACGCGGCCGCGGGGCTGCTGAGGGTGGTCGCCGGCCTTCCGGGCCTTGGCGTGAGGGGACTCATGACCATCGCTCCCTTCTCCGCCGACCCGGAGGAATCGCGACCTGTCTTCCGAAAGCTCCTGGCTCTGGCGCGCGAACTCGCTGGTCTCAGATTGGCGGGAGTCTCCCTTGACCTCCTGTCCATGGGCATGAGCCAGGACTACGAGGTGGCTGTTGCCGAAGGGGCCAATCTGGTCCGGGTCGGAACCGCGATTTTCGGCCCCCGAGGGGGGTAGCCTATGCTGGGGAGGTGGTCAGCGTCCCATCCCTGGTCGTGCTGGTAAACGTCCTCATTACCCTGGCCATCTTCGTGCTGGTCCTCCGCACCGTTTTGGCGAGCGTCCTCTTGTTCAGGGGGCGCGACCGCTTCGGCCCGGTCCTGGGCACCATCACTGACTACCTCGTCGACGGCACCGAGCCGCTCCTCGCCCCGGTGCGCCGGCTCCTCCCGAATGTCGGGCTGTCATTCGATTTTTCCCCCCTGGTGGTCATCATTGTCCTTGACCTCCTCGGACGGCTGCTTACCTTCGCCCTGCTCCGTGTCATGTAGGGGAGGAACTTGTGTCCAACCGTCGAAACCTGACGCGGTACGCTTTGCCGGCGTCAGCCGGCCGTCTTGGTTGATTCTCGGCTTGGGGGTGGGGCTTCCGTGACCCTTACGCCCTTGGACATCCACAACAAGGAGTTCAAGCGGGTTCTTCGCGGGTATTCAGAATCGGAAGTTGACGAGTTCCTCGACCAACTGGTCAAGGAGTTCGAAGCCGTAATCCGCGAGAACGGGGAACTCAAGGACCGGTTGGACGATATTGAACAGGCTCTCGTGCGCTACCGCACAGTGGAGGACTCCCTGAACAAGACCCTCCTCTTGGCCCAGCAGGCGGCGGAAGAGGTGCGTTTCGCCGGCGAGAAAGAGGCCGGGGTCATCCGGGAGCGCGCGGAGATGGACGCGCAGCGCCTCATGGACGAGACGAAGGTCCGAGCCAAGCAGGCGGTCGACGACTACGGCGAACTCCGGCGCGAGGCCGAGTTGTTCCGCCTGCGGGTAAAGACCATGCTTCAGGCCCAGCTCGAGATCTTCCAGGAGGCCGAACTCAAGGAAGCCGAGTCCGGGACGGCGCCCTTCGCCGTTTCGCCGCGGGCCGCCGCCATTACGGCTCGCTACGGTGATGATGACGGCGAAGACGGAGGCCGCCTCGACCGCCAGGCGAATTCCGGACGCGAGGGGACTCCCCGTCCGAACCTTTGGGGTGAACCAGCGTCGGCGGGGCAGGACGCGCCTGTCCGCGGGAGGCCGGTCCAAGGGCCGGGCGAGTCCGACGAGGAGGAAGGCACCTGATAGGGGGCAAGGACGGGCCACGGGCGGGAACGCCCGAGGCGACCTTCAAGGTCAGGGTCCGTCCGGGAGCCTCCCGAACCGAGATTGCGGGTTTCTTTGGTGACGCACTGGCGGTGCGGATTGCCGCTCCGCCCGAGAGGGGCCGGGCCAACCGGGCCCTTTTGACTTTGCTGGCGGAGAAGCTGGGCGTCAAAGAGGCTGAGGTCGAGGTGGTGGCCGGACCGGCGAGCAGGGACAAGATAGTGAGAGTCACGGGCCTCGGGCGCGAGGAGTTGGAGGCGCGCCTGCGGTCTCTCGCCGGAAGGGAGCCTTGATCTTTGCCCGAACTCCGTACTCTGGCCGTGGACCCGGGCGACGGCCCGGGTCTTGAGCGTTTCCGCGAGTACGTAGGCCGCGGACCCAAGAGCCACATCCTTCAGACTGTCGCTTGGGGCGACCTCAAGGCCCGCACCGGCTGGACGCCTCTCCGCTTCCTGGTCGAGGAGGGGCCGGCGGGCGCCGTGCGCGGGGCCATCTCCGTCCTCCTCAGGCGCCTCCCGCTTCCCGGTCTCCAGCTCTTCCTCGGCTACGCCCCGCGTGGCCCGGTCCTCGATTACGAGGATGAACCGGCCATGACCGAACTCTTCCGGTCCGTGGGAGCCGTCCTCCGGCGTCGCGGGGCCATCGCCCTCAAGATCGACCCGGACATCCCCGCCGGCCGGAGCGACGTCATCCAGCGCCTGCGGCGCCTGGGCTTGCGTCAGATGGCCCGCGGGCTGGGCTTCGAGGGCGTGCAGCCCCGCTTCGTCTTCCGCCTCCCTCTTCACGGCGCTCTCGGGGACATCCTGGCCGGCTTCCACCCCAAGACCCGGTACAACATCCGCCTGGCCGAGCGCCGCGGGGTGACCGTGCGCGTCGGCGCCAGCCTCGAGGACCTCCGCGTCTTCTACCGCATCCTGGTCGAGACCGCCCGCCGCGACCGGTTCCTCATCCGGGCCGAGAGCTACTACCGGGACATGTGGGACATCCTCGTCAAGCCGGGTCTGGCCCGCCTCTTCCTGGCCGACCACGCGGGCGAGACCCTGGCCGGGACCATCGCCTTCGCGCTGGCGGACAAGGTCTGGTACGTCTACGGGGCCTCCTCCAACACGCGCCGCGAGGTGATGCCGAACTACCTGCTCCAGTGGACGATGATCCAGTGGGCCCTTGACCGCGGCTGCAGCCTCTACGACTTCCGCGGCGTGTCGGGGCGTGTCGAACCCTCCGACCCGCTCTACGGCCTGTACCGTTTCAAGAAGGGGTTCGGCGCGGAGTTCACCGAGTTTGCCGGAGAGTTCGACCTTGTCCTGCGGCCGGCGTGGTACCGGGCCTACACCTACGGGGAACCCGCCTACCGCCGCCTCCGGGCCAGGCTGCGCCGGAGCGCCGGCGGGAACCTGGCCGCCTCACCCGAGGACGTGGGGTAGGTAGCCGACTACCCCTCCTATCCTGGGGGGAGATTACCTCCCGGGGAGGGGTGGCGTTGAGGAGGACACCGGGGCCGTTCGGGGAACGCGGGGACGGCGGCTACCCGCGGCCTCCGGAGGCGGCGCCGGCGTCCGAGCGGTCGGTCCGCACCTTGACCCAGCGCCTGGCCGACTACACCCAGCACATCGAGAACCTCAACATCGCCGAGTTCGTGGAGCTGATCCGGAACCCCAGGCGCATGTTCTTCCTCAACTTCCTGTCCGGTATCGGTCGCGGTTTCGGCATCGCCATCGGGTTCACCCTCCTCGGGGCCCTCTCCCTAGCCGTGCTGCAGCACCTGGTCAGGCTGAACCTCCCGGGCCTCGGGGACTTCATCGCCGACGTCGTGCGCATAGTGCAGGGCCGTCTTCAGGGTCCGTAGGCGGCGGCCGCCTTTCCCCGTGAGCGGGAAGCGAGAGGAGGAGGGCTTTGATCAACAAGGCCAGGTTCAGGTTCCGGTTGGAGGCGGAGAAGCGCCGGCTCGAGGAAGGTATCGCTGCTTTGGGCCGGCGGGGGCTCGACCGGTCCCTCGGCGAGTCGCTGGGCGAGAGCGCTGTCTGCGACAACCACCCGGCCGACATCGCCACCGAGACCTTCGAGCGCGAGAAGGACTTCGGCTTCCGCGAGGACCTGATGGCCACGCTCGGACTGGTCCGGGACGCGCTCGCCCGCCTCGAGGGCGATGCCTACGGGGTCTGCCGGCGCTGCGGGCAGGCCATACCTCCGGAACGTCTGGAGGTCGTCCCGTGGACCGGGTTCTGCGTGCGGTGCGAGGAGGTGGTGGAAGAGGAGCAGGCCCCGCACCTGAAGCGGCCGCCCGAGGAGGAGGTCCCTCCGGACTTCAGCCTCTTCGCGGAGGATGGCCGGGGCGGCGCGGAGGCCTGGGAGGCTGTGGCCAGGTACGGGACCTCGAGCACGGTGGCGGGCAACCCCCCGGGGGAGTTCGACGAATCCTCCGCGGGTAACGAGGAGAGCCCGTCGGAACCCGAGGGTGTCCGGCGGCCTGGCAGGAACGGCCACCGCCCGGCAAGAAGGAGCCGCAGCTAGCCGATTCAGCGGATTGCCG
>CALMHV010000093.1 GCA_937863905.1 uncultured Bacillota bacterium | reverse complement strand
TTGTTCTTGTACCAGGTGTGCCGGTAGATGCCCTTGAGCTTCTCGACGAGCGGTTCACTCGCGGCGCCGAGGGAGCGCAGGTTCGCGTAGAGCAGGGGCAGAAGCCGGTAGGAGCCGGCGTCCACGCCGTTGATGTCGACGCGGGCTCGCCATTCCTCCCACGCGGCAGCGGCCGCCTCGCCTTGGAGCAAGGCCGCGCGCAGGAGCAGTTCCTGCTCAGGGGTGGGGCGGCAGCGCAGTCTACTCATCATCCGTTTCCAGGGCCCTCCGCTTCCGGTCGATGGCCGCCTTGAGGATGAAGGCATAGTCCGTGAAGCGATCCTTGTGGCGGAGAGTGTGGTTTCCGCCGTGGATACGCCTTCGCATCAGGACCTCCGGAAGGACGGTCATCTTCAGGCCGGCCGCCTGGGCTCGCGCGTACCAATCCAGGAACTCGCCCACCTGGTACTCCGTGACGAAAAACCCCACCTTGAGGAAGGACCCCCGGCGGATGAGCATTGCGCCGGCATGAAGACCCGCCACTGGCTGGTTTGGACACACCAGCGTCGCCCGGAGTTCTTCGCTCAGGTCCGGGCTGATGAACTGGTCGACGTAGCCGAAGACGGCATCTGTTCTCGGCTCCTTCCGAAACTCGGCCAGCTGGAAGGCAAGTTTCTCCCTCTCCCAGAGGTCGTCCGCGTCGAGGAAGGCCAGGTAGTCTCCGTTTGCGGCCTGCGCCCCCCGGTTCCGCGCCGCCCCGATGCCCCCGTGTTCCTGCCGGAGGCACCGCACCAGGGGCTCGTAGCCCGCGGCGACGGCGCCACTCCCGTCCGTCGAACCGTCGTCGACGACAATCACCTCCGAGGGCCGGAGGGTTTGCCCGACCACGCTCTCCAGGGCCTCGCCCAGATAGCGCTCTCCGTTGTAGACGGGGATGATCACGCTCACGCGTTCGGGGGCGGTCATGGCGCCGGACGCCGCCGGGCCAGCGACGCCCGGACCGCCGCGAGCAGTTCGGCCTGGCTGTCCTTGACGTTCGAGGTCAGGTTGGTCCGGTGGATACGCTTGAGGAGGAGGGTTTCCGGCAGCACGGTCATCGCGACACCCGCATCCCTGGCCCGGAAGAACCAGTCGGAATCCTCGCCGATCCGGTACGCGGGGTTGAAGCGGCCGACAGTCTCGAAGACCCCGCGGCGGACGACCATGGCGCTCGGGACATATCCGGGATGGTCCTGCCCGAGTTGTTCCCGACGGACCCACGCGGGCACCTCGGCGGTGTCGGAGGAAAGAAAGAGACGCTGGTGGGTGAAGGTCAGGCTGACCTCCGGATGGCTCGCGAGGTAGTCGACCTGGCGGGCGAGCTTCTCCGGGACCCACAGGTCATCCGCGTCCAGGAAGGCCAGGAGTTCTCCCGTGGACCGGTCAATCCCGGCGTTGCGCGCCACCGGCACGCCCTGGTTCGGCTGGTAGATGTAGATGACTCTTGGGTCGCCGCGAGCAACCATCGCGGTGCCGTCGGTCGAACCGTCGTCCACGACGACGACCTCGGTGGGCTCATAGGTCTGGGCGAACACGCTCTCCAGGGCGGCGGCCAGGTACCGCTCTCCGTTGTGGACCGGGATAATCACGCTAACCAGGGGGCGCATCACGCCAGACTCCTTCCAGGCCGCGCCTTCACGCGACCAATTCCGCAATCAGGGCCGGCACTCCGGACATGTCCGGACCGAGTTCAAGGACGTAGGCCGGCAGTTCCCGGACCAGCTGGCCCATCGTCTCCAGGACCGCCCCGCCGGCACCTGGCAGCTGGAACATCGTGCTCGGGGCCAGGGCCGCCAGGGCCGCCGCCGGCGATAGCCTCTGGACGGCCGGCTGCCGGCGACCGGCGAGCCTCGGGATAATGATGGCGCGAAGCGGGAGAGACGGCCGCAGCCGCTCTCGGTAGTCCCGGGCCAGAAACACCAGGACCTTCTCGGCGGGATAGAGATTACCCCTGGGTGACACGGAGCCTTTGAGCTTGGGAAACCTGTAGGCGTTGTCCGGATCCAACTTCGCCACGCTGTAGAGGCTGTAGACGGCGGGAGATGGGCTGGCCGAGACCATCACGTAGTCATCGCCCAGATAGTCAAGACCGGCTTCA
>CALMHV010000092.1 GCA_937863905.1 uncultured Bacillota bacterium | reverse complement strand
GCTGTCCTGACCGGGGGGACCGAGGCCCAGGTCCTGAAGTGGGCCGAAGCGTCCACCGGCCCGGTCATCCTGCTGGCCTTGCCGCACTCGAACTCCCTGCCGGCCTGCCTGGAGATCCTGGCGAGCCTGACGCAGCTTGGCCGGGGCGGGCGCATCGTGGTCGCCGACCGGGGTGACTGGAAGCGCGATCTCGCGGCAGCGGCCGACCTGGTCGCCCTGAGGGCTTTCCTGCGGCGGGCCCGCGTCGGGCTGTTCGGTGGCCCGTCCGATTGGCTGACCGCGAGTTCGCCTGACCCCTCCCTCGTGACGGAGGTCTGGGGTCCCGAGGTCGTGACCATCCCCCTGTCGGAGGTGGTCGCCCGGGCGTCCCGTCAGGGCGATGCGGGCCGGCGCCTGGCCGCCGAGATTGAGCGGGCCTCCGCGGGGACCGTCGAGCCCGATGGGGCGACCCTGCTCGGGGCCGCCTCCCTGTATCGGGCTCTCAGGGAACTGGCGTCCGAGCACCGCCTCGACGCGCTGACCATCCGCTGCTTTGACCTTCTCGGGGAACTCCGCAACACCGGCTGCCTCGCCGTCTCCCGGCTGAACGACGAAGGGCTCACCGCCGCTTGCGAAGGAGACCTCCCGTCTCTCCTGACGATGATGGTCCTCGGCGGGGTCTCCGGGCAGCCCTGCTTCATGGCCAACCCCTCCGACGTTGCCGTCGACGAGGGCCTCATCACCTTCGCTCACTGCACCATCCCGCTCCGCCTGGTTCGGACCTTCCGCCTGCGCTCGCACTTCGAGTCGGGGATAGGTGCCGCCGTGGAGGGCACCATCGCCGCGCGGGAGATGACCGTCGCCCGCATCGGCGGGCCCGGTCTGCGTTCGGTGAGGGCCTTTGCGGGCGAGGTCGTTCCCGAGGAGTCCCGGCCGCGTCGGGACGATCTGTGCCGGACCCAGGTGACCCTTCGCGTCTCCCCGGTCGAGGCCCGGCTGCTCCTGGACCTCCCGCTCGGCAACCACCACATCCTAACCCCGGGCCGCCACGCCCAAGCCTTCCTCGACTACGACCGCATCGCGCGGTCGTAGCCGTGGCGGACGCATAGGCTGGGCTCGATGAACCAGACGAGACGACACGTTAGGTACGTCGCCCACCTCTTCGGCGCGACCGGGTACGAGGTCGAGGCCCAGATCGCCATCCGGCAACTCCACCGCCGGGGGTACCCCCTCGAGGTCGTGGCCCGGGGCCGGCGCAGCGACAGCCTCCGGAGCGTGGACCCCCTCACCCGGCAGTTTCTGGAGCGCCTCATCGCCAACCCGCCCCTGTCTTCCCGTCCGGGCGTCGAGGTCCAGCACGTTCCGGCGCCCTACTTCCGCCCGGAGGGCGAGCCCTCGCCGGTTCCGTTCCGGGTCGGCCGGACGGCCATCGAGGTCGACCGCCTCCCGGCGGATTGGCTCGGCGCCTGCCGGCGCGTGGACGAGGTCTGGGTGCCCTCGACCTTCAACCGGTCGGTCTTCATCGAATCCGGGCTCGCACCGGACAAGGTCCGCGTCTTCCCCATCGGTGTCGATGCGGACCTGTTCCGTCCACGCCCCGGGGCGCGGCTTCCGGCCATCATCGCCTTGCAGCCGGGCGGGGAAGCGGGGCGAAGGCCGAGCCCTCGCGGCTTCACGTTCCTGTCCGTTCTTTCCTGGCAGAAGCGCAAGGGCTGGGACATCCTTCTCCAGGCCTACTTCGAGGAGTTCGGGGCGGACGAGGACGTCACGCTCATCGTGAAGGCCGGGCCCTATGCCGCCACGGCGGGGGAAATCACGACGAGCTTCCAGGCCTTCGCGGGGGAGACGCGGCGGCGGCTCGGCCGCTCCCTTCCCCGGGTCATCCTGGCCGCCCTCCACCTCGAGAGCGCCACCCTGGCCGCCCTGTACGCGGCAGCGGATGCCTTCGTCCTCCCGTCCCGGGGCGAGGGTCTGGGCCGCCCCTACCTCGAGGCCATGGCCGCCGGCCTTCCGGTGATTGGGACGGGCTGGGGGGGGAACCTGGACTTCATGTCCCAGGACAACTCCTACCTCATCGAGGTTGAGGGGCTGGAGCCCGTGGCTTCCGAACCGGGTCTCGGTTTCTTCCGGGGCCGGCGCTGGGCGAGGCCGAGCCTTCCGCACCTCCGCGAACTCCT
>CALMHV010000091.1 GCA_937863905.1 uncultured Bacillota bacterium | reverse complement strand
GCCGCCGCCGTAAGAACTGCCTCCATACGGACTCTCGCGACCCTGGGCGCCGTACCCACCTGTGCTCCCGTAGCCGACAGGGCCGGCCCCGTAGCCGGTCGGACCCCCGAACGATGGGCCCCCGAACGACGGGCCCCCGCGCTGCTGGCCCCACGGACCGGCCTCGAGGCCGCCCTGACCGCGGTCGCTCCAGCTGGAGCCGTAGCCGCCGGTCGAGCCCCTGCTGCCACCGGACGGGAAGCCTCCGGTGGACGGCCCATACCCGCTGCCGCTCCCCGGGCCATAGCCGGCCCCGTACCCGCCGCCCATCCCGCTCGGCCCACCGGTCGGGCCCTGCGCTCCCATGCCTCCACCCTGATACCCTTGGCTTCCACCGTACAGGCCACCGGGTCCCCGGCCCTGCCACCCGCCGCCCATCCCGCCGCCCATCCCGCCGGCTCCACCGCCGAAGTTCTTGGACTCCGTCTGGCCCTGGCCTTGCTGCCCCGACCAGGACGAGGAGTAGTCTCCTTGATTAGAACGGTCCACTGCTTGGATTCCTCCCTGATAAACCTGGGTCACTGTATCCTGCAATTTACTCAACTTGCTTGCGTCCGCCGGCTGCGTGTCGTACCAGCCGTGACGATTCATCTCTTTCCAGACCTGGTGCGCGGCCTCACGCTCCTCGGCGTGGATCCGCGCTAGGTCGCGCCGGACCTCCGGCGTGGCCGACTCGAGTACGGAATCATCGTAGTACTTGGTGACGCCCTTCTGAGTGAACAGCGCATCGGCAAGGATGTTCCGGTCGTCAAAACCCGGATCCGGGCCGCTCAAGCGAAGGCCTCCTTCCCTGTTCCTGCTCTGCCCTACCGGCCAGTCATCAGAGCCGGGGGAGTACCCCCCGTCCGCTCCTGGTCGCTGCTGCTACCGCCGCCTGGCGTGCTTCCCGGGCTCGTCCCGCCCGCCGGGCCGACGGCGCTCGGGGCGCCCGGCACGTGTCGACGGAGCACGTCACAATGGTGCCGGTGCTTGTTGGCGACGTCCGCCAGAATCCGACGGCACTCCGGGTCGGTCGTCTGCTTGGAGTAGGCGTCGAATTTCGCAACGAGAGTCTCCTCGAGGTGCAGACCGTCCTCGATGCGTGAAGCCTCCTTGGTGGTCAGACCGGGCAACGTCTCACCTCCCCCCTTTAGAATAGAGCCGGACCTCCCAAGCCCGACACGGACGCACCGAAGCGCCCTTGGTAGGACCCGGCAAGTCCGGCTCGCCTTCTAGCGTTGCCCCCCCAGGACCCGATATGCCCGGCTGATTCTCCCTCGCCCGGCAGTCAGCTACCTTGGATGGGAGAGTGTCTCCAGGA
>CALMHV010000090.1 GCA_937863905.1 uncultured Bacillota bacterium | reverse complement strand
GCCAGGCCGTTGACCGCGAGCAGGTCCGGGACCCTGACCCCGAAGCGGCGGGCGATCGAGGACAGCGTGTCGCCCGGCGCGACCGTGTAGAGGGTCGTGTCGTCGGACGGGCGCCCCAGCAGCAACTCGCTGAGGGTCCCGAAACGGTACCCGTCCTCCTTCAGCTGTTTGATGATGCGGGGCAGGGCGCCGGGTTCGTTGGTCTGGGAGCCGACGTGCATGAGCACGATGGCCCCGGGCACGACGTTGTCGACCACCCGGCGGTAGAGGTCGTCGGCGGAGAGCATCTTCCAGTCGAGCGAATCGATGGTCCACATGATTTCGTAGGCGTAGCCCGCCGCGGCCACGAGACGGTCGACCCGTTCGTCGCGCTCCCCGAAGGGCGGCCGGAAGAAGGGCTGGGTCGTCCGGCCGCAGGCCTGGAGAGCCTTCTCCTCGGTCGAGACCAACTCGGCGGTGATGTCGGCATCGGTGAGTTGCGTCAGGTGCGGGTGGCTCCGGGTGTGGTTGCCCAAGGCGTGCCCGCGCGCGGCGATGGCCGCCCCGAGTTCGGGGTACTTGTCGAGCCAATCGCCGGTGAGGAAGAAGGTGGCCTTGACTCCCTCCGCCTCGAGGATGCCGAGGATGGCCATGGTGTGGCCGGCGTCGGCTCCGGCGTCGAAAGTCAGGGCGACGACCTTCTCCTGGGTCGGGATCTTCGAGATGACCGTGGGCGTCTGGGCGGGCGTCTCAGCCGCGGGTTGCTTCTCGGCGGCCTGGGCGACGGCCGGCGGTGGCCAGGCGGACCAGCCGATCGTCACGACGATGGCCAACAGCGCGGCCCCGACGAGCCCTCTCTTGCGGAGGGCGGCCAGGCTGAGGCGCGGTGATTTGGCGGCCCGGAGCATGTCTGCCATGTTTCGACACCCTATCCAAGACCAAAGGTCGGTTGAAGCGGCCCATTATATCATTTTGACGGCAATCGTCGACGAAGGTTGCGCCTAATCCTGGTTTGGCAGATTCCTGACCCAGCGATGCGTGGCTTCCAGCTCCTCCGGCGTGGCCAGCGAGGGGCTGTGCTCGAGGACCAGGCGAAGGCCGGGTCGGGCTGACGCGAGTTCCCGGGCGATGTCCGCCGCCGGCGCCCAACCGTCGCTGGCGCGATGGTCCGGCGAGACGGGGACGTGGTTCACGTGGTCCCGCCAGTTCGCCGCGTGCAGGTGGAGGTGCGAGGTCTGGCGGTACCAGCGTCTGGCCAGAGCGAGGGGCTCCTGCCCGTGCGTCAAGGCCAGGAGGCTGAGCCTTCCCGTGTCGAGACAAAGACCCAGCCCCGGCCGGCCTTGCATGAGCCGGGTCAGGA
>CALMHV010000089.1 GCA_937863905.1 uncultured Bacillota bacterium | reverse complement strand
ACAGGCCGCGGCGCCCAGACCGCGGGCGGCGCGGGCCGAGAGGACTTCACGCCAGAGCTTGGCCCAGCCAGCCGCGTCGGCTATGATGGACCCAGGCTAGACACACGACCCCGCCGTCCCGGCGCGGAGAGAGGGGGCCCCCCTGTGACCGACCTCCGCGAGCGGGCTCCGGCCAAGGTCAATCTCTTTCTGGCCGTCGGTCCCCCCCGCCCCGACGGCTACCACCCGATTCTCACGGTCTTTGAAGCCGTGCCCTACTACGACGACGTCGAGATCACCATGCGGCCCAAGCCACCCGGTGAGCCTTGGGGGTTCGGAGCGGCCGCTTTCCGTCCTGACGGTTCGCCCCTGGAGACTCTTCCCCGGAATCTCGACAACCTGGCCGCCCGTGCCGCCAAGGTCTTTGTCGAGGCCAGGCTCGGAGCCGACCGACCCTGCTCCGTGGCGCCGGCCGAGATGCTCGTGACCCTGGTTAAACGCATCCCCGTCTCCGCCGGGCTGGGCGGCGGCAGCTCAGACGCGGCGGCCGTGCTCCGAGCGCTCGCGACCCACTACGGTGACCCGCCCGACCTTCCAGGCCTGGCCGGACTGGCGGCCGGCCTAGGCTCGGACGTCCCGTTCTTCGTTCTCGGCGGCCGCGCGGTGGGCCGGTCGCGGGGAGAGGACCTCACCCCGCTCCCCCGTGACCCCTCCCTGCCGCTGGTCATCGGACTGCCATCCTTTCCCCTGCGGACGCCGGATGTCTATCGGGAGTTCGACCGGCAGGGACCGGACCGGTGGGCCAGACGCGAGGGCGACCTATCCCGACTGCTCGACGCCCTGACCGCCGGGGACCTGAAGCGCCTGGCCCCCTGCCTCCGGAACGACCTCGAAGCGGCGGCCCTGGCCTTGCGGCCGGAGATAGGAGAGGCTTTGGCGGCCCTGCGCCAAGCGGGGTGCTTGGCCGCCCAGCTCAGCGGGAGCGGCCCGGCCGTCTTCGGCCTCGCGCCGTCCGGACAAGACGTCGGCCGCCTGGCGGAGGCCGCGCAGAAGGCCTTGCCCGCTCGCCTGACGGACCGGATGACGTTCGTGGGCCTTTGTTCCGGTGCGTAGGGGATGAGCCCCTCGCGGCGAAGGCTGCCCCTCAAGGTAAGGAGGGATGAGCATGACCAAGAACGGCCCCGCACGGGTTGACGCGGTCATCATTGCCGGAGCCCACAACGAGGGCAAGCTCAAGGACACGTCTCCCGCGAAGTGGGAGGCCCTCATCGAGGTCGGAGGCAAGCCGCTCGTCCAGTACTCGATCGACTTCCTGCTCGCCGCCAAGAGCATCGCCCGCATCGTCATGGTCGGCCCGAAACCCGAGTTGGCGGGTCTCCTCGCCGGCACGGATATCGAAGTCATCCCACCGACAGGCGACATGCTCGACAACGTCTTGGTCGGTTGCCGGCGCCTCGCCGAGCTTCCCGGCGGGAAACCCGGCCTGGTCATGGTGACCCCCGCCGACCTGCCCCTCGTCACGCCGGGTATCGTCGATGGCCTGGTGAAGGTTTGCCTGGAACGCGGGGGCGACCTCTTCTACCCGGTGGCTTCGCGCGAGACCATGGAGAGCAAGTTCCCCGGCACCAAACGCACCTACGGTACGCTGCGAGAAGGCACCTTTACCGGCGGCAACCTCTTCTTGGTTGACGCCGCGGTCCTCGAGCGGGTCGCCCCGCAGGCGCGGTCTCTGATTGAGGGCCGGAAAGACTCTCTCAAGATGGCTAGGGCCCTGGGCTTCTCCTTCGTCCTCCGGCTCCTGCTCGGGCGGCTCAGCGTGGCCGCGCTTGAGAGGCACATCCAGAAGACCTTCGGCTGCGTCGGCCGGGCCATCTTCGTCCCCTGGCCGGAGATCGGTATCGACATCGACAAGCCGGAGGACGTCGAACTGGTTGAGGCCTATCTCGCCAAGCGTGGGCCGTAGGGTCGGGGCACCCCGGGCCGGGGGCCTTTGGGGAGATTGGGGTGGATTCCGGTGGGTTCGCGCCAAAGGCGGGGAGAGCGCGTGGCGGCTCTCACCGCGCTTCTGCACCAGAACCCGGGCCGGCAGTTCACCCTGGGCGAGCTGGCCGACCGCTTCGGGGCGTCTCGCTCCAGCCTGAGCGAGGACGTGGCGGTCATCCGCGCCGCCGTTGAGGAACATGGCCTTGGCCAGATCGTCACCCAGCCCGGCGCGGCGGGCGGCGTCCGGTTCATCCCGACCCTGGGGCTGGAGGCCGTCCGGGAGACCATCGCGAGCCTCTGCCGCGAGTTGTCCGACCCACGGCGCCTGGTTGCCGGCGGGTACATCTACATGACCGACCTCGTTTTCTCGCCCACGTGGTCGAGCCGGCTGGGACAGGTCTTTGCCCTTCTCTTTTCGAGCGCCGCTCCCAAGGCCAAGGGGACCGAGGCCGACTACGTGGTCACGGTCGAGACCAAAGGCATCCCGCTGGCCTTGATGACGGCTCGCTGCCTCGGACTGCCCCTGGTGGTAGCCAGGCGCGACCTCCGGGTGACGGAGGGCTCGTCGGTGACCATGAACTACGTCTCCGGGTCGACCGGGCGCATCCAGACCATGTCCCTGCCGCGCCGCTCCCTTCCGAGCGGGGCGCGGGTCCTGGTGGTCGATGACTTCATGCGCGCCGGGAGCACGGCGCGGGGGTTACGGGACCTTCTCGGGGAGTTCGGGGCGCGTGTCCTCGCGGTGGGCATCCTGACCGCCAGCGCCGTGCCGGTCGAGAAGCTGGTTGACGACTACCTTGCTCTGACCGTGCTCCAGGGCATCGACGAACGCCGGCGCCTCGTGTCGGTCATCCCTGGTCCGGCCGTGGTCGGACTCGGAGCCTAGACTCCCGGCCAACTCCGCTCGGCCGGGTTTCGCCTCGCCCGTCGCTTCCCGCCAGAACCCCGCCGAACTTGCGGTCCGTCTCCGCCAAGGTCGGCCAAGGGCGGGCCTCCCCGAAGGCGAATTCCTGCCGCCCCAGGCGAACACTTGGCGAAGGCGGTGGCAGGCATGATGAAGGTTACGGACGTGAGGGTCAGGCGGCTGAACCCGGAGGGGCGGATGAAGGCGGTGGCCTCGGTGACCCTCGACGGGGAGTTCGTCATCCATGACGTGCGAGTGGTCGAAGGGCACAACGGTCTGTTCGTGGCGATGCCGAGCCGCAAGACCCCGGAGGGCGAGTTCCGCGACATCGCCCACCCCATCACCACCGAGGCGCGTGAGCGCGTCCAAGTGGCCGTTCTGAAGGCCTTCGGCGACGCGCAGGCTTTGACGGTCGAAGGGGCCGCGGAGGCCGCGGCCGAGGCGCTCTAAGAAACTCCGCCCTCCGAGCCGTCGGGCTCCCCATCCTCGCTGCCGGGCGGGGGCGGGGAGCCCGGTTCTCGCAGGGTTTCCCCGGCGTGGACAGAATACCGACCGGGAAACGACGGGCCGGTCGAGGGAGGAGCGCCTTGAAACCGAGGCTCCTGAAAGTCGCCATCCTGGCCGCCGGCCAGGGAACGAGGATGAAGTCGAGCCTCCCCAAGGTCCTCCATCCCGTCGCCGGCCGCCCCATGGTGGGCTACGTGCTTGATGCCGCTCGGGCCCTGGGGCCCGAGCGCGTCGTTGTCGTCGTGGGCTACCAGGCCGAGAAGGTGGAGACTTACCTCGGCGACAGCGTCACCTACGTTCGGCAGGAACCCCAACTTGGGACCGGTCACGCCCTGCTCATGGCCATGGAGGCCCTGGGCGCCGACGAGGCCGACCTCCTCCTCCTCTACGGAGATGTCCCGCTGGCCCGGGCGGAGACCCTCCAGCGCCTGCTCGACCACCACCGCGCCACCGGAGCGGCCGCCACCATCCTGACCGCCGTGCTGGAGGCTCCTACCGGATATGGCCGCATCGTCCGCGACCCGGGCTCCGGG
>CALMHV010000088.1 GCA_937863905.1 uncultured Bacillota bacterium | reverse complement strand
CCTCCCTGGTCTGTAGTCACCCGACCTCTCGGTCAGTAGGTCATCTAGTCATCCTACAACGCGCGCTCCGGCGGTTCGTCCCGCCGGCCGCGATTCCTCCTGCCAAGACGCACATCCGTGTCTTCAAATGATGGCGAAAACCGCCAATCCTTTACCTCGCAAGGAGGTGCGGTGCGGGGAGATTTTTGTCGTTCGCAAATCAGGAGGAGTTTCCGGCGTCGTCCCGAAGCGTCGGGACCAAGGGTGTTGTAGGATGACTCGACAAGTCAGGAGGAATCACGTGTTCAAGCCGTTCGAGAACGCGCGCAAAGCGGAACAAGTGGTCCAGGAGATTCTGTCCGCGGTCCGCGACGGACGTCTGGCGCCCGGGTCACGCCTGCCGGACGAGAACACCATGGCCCTGGAGTTCGAGGTCAGCCGGAACTGCGTCCGGGAAGCCCTCCGCATCCTGGAGACCATGGGCGTGGTCGCGGTCCGTCACGGGCGCGGGTGCTTCGTCGTTGACACGGCCGCCGCGACGGAGCCGCCGCGGCTGTGGCTCTACTGGCTGCGGGCCTTCGAGAGCGAGGTCCTCGACCTCCTCGCCGCCCGGGAGGCCGTCGAGACCCGGGCCGCCCAACTCGCGGCCAGGCGCGGCCAGCCGGCCGACATCGCCGAGGTCGAACGGTTGGCCGAGGAGATGGCCGACTTGGCCCGGACACCCACCCCGGAGATCGAGGTCTTCGCCCGCCTCGACCGGGCCTTCCACACCGCGGTCACCCGGGCCAGCCAGAACAGCTTCCTCGTCACTCTCGCCCCGGGTTCCTGGGCCGCCTCCGATCGCCAGGCGACCTTCCGCATCGAAGGCCGCATGCTCCTGTCGGCCCGCCAGCACCAGGAGATCGCGGCCGCCATCGCGGCGCGCGACCCGGAGGCGGCCGGAAAGGCTATGTCCCGGCACATCCGTGACGTCATCGAGCAGATCCAGACCTACACCCGAGAGGCCGCGAAGGAGTGACCGACCCGGCATGACCCTTTCCCAGACGGCAGACCTAAGTTGCCTCTTCGAGCCGAGAGCGGTGGCCGTCATCGGCGCCTCCGGCTCTCCCGGCAAGACGGGCCACACAATCTTGAGGAACATCATTGACGGAGGGTTTCCCGGCGCCGTCTACCCGGTGAACCCGCGGGGCGGGGAGATCCTCGGCCGCCCGGTCGTCACGTCGGTCGGCGAACTCCCCGGGCCAGGCGAGGTCGATCTCGCGGTCGTCGTCATCCCGGCGGCCGCGGTCCCCGGCGCCCTCTTCGAGTTGGCCGAACGCGGAGTCAAGGTGGCCATCATCATCAGCGGCGGCTTTCGCGAGGCCGGCAACGACGCGCTCGAGGTCGAATTGAACACGGCCATCGCCAAGACCGGCCTCCGGGTCATCGGCCCGAACTGCCAGGGCGTCGTGGCCACGGGGGCGCGCCTCTGCGCCTCCTGGCCGCTGACGACGAGGAAGGGCCCCATCGCCGTCATCTCCCAGAGCGGCACGGTGGCCGCGGCCGTGGCCGGGTGGGCCGAGAGCGAGGGTTTCGGCGTGTCTGGAGTCGTCAGCCTCGGCAACCGCGCCGACCTCGACGAGGCCGACCTCATCGCCCATTTCTCCCGGGACCCCGGCACGGCCGCCGTGGCCCTCTACGTCGAGGGTCTGGCCGACGGCCGCCGGTTCATGGC
>CALMHV010000087.1 GCA_937863905.1 uncultured Bacillota bacterium | reverse complement strand
GGGCCCCCTACCGGAAGGCCGGCAGGTGAGCGCGGTTGGCCGCGAGGATGTCCGCCAGCAGGCCTTCGGCCGCCGCCACCCCGGGCACGAGCGGGTGGTTGAGGAGGGCCAGGAGGGCCTTCCGCCGGTCGCCGCTCACGGCCGCCTCGATGGTCAGTTCCTCGTAGGCCTTCACCTGCTGGACCAGGCCTCTCGCCGCGAGGGGTAAGGGGCCACCCCTCACCGGACGCGGGCCGTCAGGCCCCACCCGACAGGCGGTCTCGACGACCGCCTCGGCGGGAAGGTCCGGAAGAACCCGAGTCTCGCCCGGCTCGGAGGCCCCGTCGCCCGGCCACATCCGGTTCGGGACGTTCACAATGTGCCGGTTGTGCGGGCCGCCGGTGGGCCCGGGCGCCCGGCCGGCCAGGGAGACCATCACGTCCAGGGCGGCCTCGGAGTAGTAGGCGCCCCCGCGCTTGGCGAGCTCGGGCGGCTTCTCGGCCAACTCGGGAGAGGCGTACCGGGCGAAGAGATCCTTCTCGATGGCCAGGACCTGCTCACCCCTGGTCCCCTTCCCCGAGGCGACGGCCTCCTTCTCCTCGGCCAGCAGTTCGCGGTGGAAGTAGTAGTACTGCAGGTACGGCGAGGGCAGCATCGCCAAGGCGTCCAGCAGTGGGCGCAGCCCCTTGGCCCCCGGGATGTTCTGGACGAACTGCTCCTCCACGATAGGCAGGGAGAGGATGGCGGGTAGGATGTCCTGGCCGTCCAGGCGTACGCCGATTATCCACCCCAAGTGATTGAGGCCCACGATGTCGAGTTCCACCCGCCAGGGTTCCGCGTCCAGGCCCCGGCAGATGGCTCGCTGGATGCTGATGGGCACGTTGCACAGACCGATGACCTTGACGCCGTCCACGTGCCGGCTGATGGCCTCGGTGACGATGCCCGCCGGGTTGGTGAAGCTCATGACCCAAGCCGACGGGGCGAGTTCGCGCACGTCCCGGGCGATGTCCAGGGCGACCGGCACGGTCCGCAGGGCATTGGCAAAGCCGCCGGGGCCGGTGGTCTCCTGGCCGACCACGTCGTAGCGCAGGGGGATCTTCTCGTCCAGGACACGGGCGCCCAGCCCACCGACCCGCACCTGGCTGATGACGAAGTCGGCTCCCTCGAGGGCGGGACGGCGGTCGAGACTCACGCTCACGCGAGTCGTCAGACCGGCTCGCCCCATCATCCTCCGGCTGAGGGCCGCGATGGCCTCGGCCTTCTCCCGACCCGCGGGCACATCAACCAGGGCCAGTTCACGGAGGGGCAGTTCCTGCCGCCGGGTGATGAGGCCCTCCACCAACTCCGGGGTGTAGCTGGAACCGCCTCCGA
>CALMHV010000086.1 GCA_937863905.1 uncultured Bacillota bacterium | reverse complement strand
CGGCGGCCCGGGCCGGTTTCCAGGTCACGGCCCACGCCGTCGGCGACCGGGCCATCGAGATGGTCGTGAACGGGATCGAGTACGCCCTGGCGCCGGGGCTGCGGATAGAGGGCGCCCCCGCCCTCGGCCGGCCCCCCCGCCACCGCATCGAGCACTGCGCGATGACCGACCCCGCCTTGCGGGCCCGCATCAAGGCCTTAGGCATCGTGCCCATCCTCCAGCCGGTCTTCTTCCACGAGTTTGGCGACGGCTACGTCCGGAACTACGGCCCCGCCCGGGCGGCCGAGATGTTCGCGGCGGGCGCCTTCCTCCGCGACGGGGTTCCCTTCGCCCTGAGCACCGACTGCCCGGTGACCTTCCCGGACCCGATGCTCAACGTCTACGTGGCCGTCACGCGCCAGACCATGGGCGGCCAGGTCGTCGGGCCGGAGCAGCGCCTGACCGTGGCCGAAGCCCTCGCGGCCTACACCCTCGGCGGGGCCTACGCGTCCTACGAGGAAGCCTCGAAAGGCAGCCTGGAGCCGGGCAAGCTGGCCGACCTGGTCGTGTTGTCGGGGAACCCGTTGGCGGCGGAGGCGGAGGGGAACCTGGAGGCGATACGGGGGATGAAGGCCGACCTCACCGTCTCGGGCGGCGAGGTGGTCTAGCGGCGCGACGCGACGCGCCCGCGCACCCTACTCCGGCCGCTCCCGAACCGCCCTCTCTTGCTCCAGCAGCCGGCGTTTCCGGTCGGCGCCCCAGCGGTAGCCGGCGAGCCCGCCGTCGGCCCGCACCACCCGGTGACAGGGCACGACCAGGGCCACCGGGTTCGCGGCGCAGGCCCTGCCCACGGCTCGCGCGGCCGTGGGCCGGCCGATGGCCTCCGCCACTTCGGCGTACGACCTCGTCTCCCCGTAGGGAATGGCCTGAAGGGCCTTCCACACCTTCTGCTGGAAGGCGGTCGGGGCCAGGTCGGCGGCCAGGTCGGCGGTCAGGTCGAGCCGGCGCCGCTCTCCCCTTAGGTATGAGATGACGGCTTGGACGCACCCGTCCAGGTCGCCCTCGTCCTCGACCAGGGTCGCCTTGGGGAACTCCTCGCGGAGTCCGCAAAGAAGGTCCTCCCGGTCGGACCCGCTGACCGGCCCTGGGCCCGGGCCGTCGGGGCCTGCCCGCTCGGGAGCGCCGCCGCCGAAGCGAAGGGCGCAGATGCCCTTCGGCGTCGCGGCCAGGAGCATCGGGCCGAGGGGCGTGTCGGCCAGGGTGAACCTGACGGTCACACCCAGACCGCCCCGCCTGTAGGCCCCCGGGCTCATCCCCAGGTGCTCCCCGGCCTTGTCGTACAGGGCGCGGCTGGACCCGTAGCCGGCGTCGTAGAGGGCCGCCGTCACGGTCGCTCCCTGGCGAAGCCCGCTCTTCAGTCGTTCGGCCCGCCGGGCGTCGGCATACTGCTTCGGGCTCAGGCCGGTCGCTCGCTTGAACAGACGCTGGAGGTGGCCCGGGCTCAGGCCCACCGCTTCGCCGAGTTCGCCGAGCGACGGCGGCGGGTCCGCTGTGTCCAGGAGACGCCGGACCTGGGCGACCACGCCGTTGGCTTCCCCCGGCCGGCACCGGCGGCACGACCGGAAGCCCTGGGCCTCGGCCGCCTCGGTGGTCTCGAAGAAGGCCACCCTGGAGCGTGACGGCCGGCGCGCCGGGCACGTGGGGCGGCAGTAGATGCCGGTCGACCTCACCCCGTAGAAGAAGACCCCGTCGGCGGCCGGGTCGCGGGACGTGACGGCCGCCCAGCGGGCGTCGTCGGTCGCGAAGGGCGTGGTCATGGTTTCGGGCCCCCTTTCCCGGCCGGCCTGTCGGTCGCGGCTGTCGCGCCGGGGGTCGGGGCGGGTCGGGCCCGTCCCGCGCGCCCTGCGCCCCTCGCCCCGGAGACCAGGGCCACGCTGAAGAGGATGAGGGTGAGGCCGGCCAGGAAGGCCGCTCCCAGGGACTCCTTCAGGAAGAGACCTCCCCACAGCAGGGCGAAGACGGGAACCAGGTAGGTGACCATGATGGCCCGGGTCGGCCCGACATCGACAATCAGGCCGAAGTAGAGGACGTAGGCGAAGGCCGTCGAGAGGAGGGCGAGGAGCAGGACGCAGATGACGACCAGGGTCGAGGGCCACTGGGTGGGGAGGGCGAAGGGCACGAGCGGCAGGAGGACCAGGGCGGCGGCAAACTGGGTGTAAAGAGCCATCGCCTGCGGCCGCGCTCCCTGGATCTTGACCTTGGTGTAGACGGCGGTGAAGCCGTAGCAGAAGGCCGCCAGCAGCGACGCGCCAATCGACCACAGGGTCGTGGAGGTGAGCGGCAGGGGGCCGAACCCGGCCAGGACGGCCACTCCGGCAAACCCTAAGAGCAGCCCGAACACTTTGCGCCACGTGAAGGCCTCGCCCATCCAGACGGCGGCCACCACGGCCCCGAACAGCGGGGTGGTGGCGTTGACGGTGGCCGCCAGGGATGCCGGAAGGTAGAGTTCGGCCGTCGAGATGAGGACGAACGGCACGGCGGAGTTGAAGGCGCCGAGGACGAGGTAGTGCCGCCAGTGGTCGCGGAGAGGCGGGAGACTCCTGGTGAGGAGGGCGTACGCGAGCAGGGCCAGTCCCGCGATGAGCACCCGGGCCTCGATGAGCAGGATGGGGCCAAGAGCGGGGGCGGCGACGCGCATGAAGAGATAGGACCCGCCCCACAGGGCGGAGAGGAGAAAGAGCGCCCCCCAGTTCTTAGAGCCCATCCCGGATAGCCTCCAGACCGAGCGTGTTCCTATGGCCTTGAGCATACTCCTAGCAGCCCGAACGGACTATCCGTTTCTTGCGCTCAAACCAGGCCGGAAGGACCCGGGGCCACGCCATGGAAACACCCCGGAACGCGATTACGACCGAGGAGACATTCACCCTGACCGAACTACTCATCGCCCGAGGCCTGCGACCGGCGCCCCTGGTCCTCAAGAACGCCCGGGTCGTCAATGTCTTCACCGGCCAGGTCGACCCTCCCGCGGACATCGCCATCGCCGGAGGCCGCATCGTCGGGATGGGACCGCTCTCGGGCGCCGGGCGCTACTCCGGCCAGACCGAGGTGGACCTCGGCGGCCGCTGGGTCTGCCCGGGCCTCATCGACGGCCACGTCCACCTCGAGAGCGCGATGGTCACGCCGGCGGAGTTCGCCCGGGCCGTCGTGCCCCGCGGGACGACAGCCGTGGTCGCCGACCCCCACGAGATAGCCAACGTCTGCGGCCTGGAGGGCATCCGCTTCATGCTTCGGGCTTCGGACGCCCTTCCCCTCGCCGTCTTCCTGAGTCTGCCGTCCTGCGTTCCCGCCTCTCCCTTTGACGACGCCGGCGCCGCGCTGGCGGCCGAGGATCTGGCCACCCTTCTGGACGAGCCCCGGATGGTGGCCTTGGGCGAGGTCATGGACGTCCCGGGGGTCCTTAGCGGCGACCCGGGCCTGGCGGCCAAGCTCGACCTCGCCCGCTCGGCCGGCAAGGTCATCGACGGACACGCCCCAGGGCTGAGCGGCCCCGACCTCGCGGCCTATGTCCTCTCCGGCGCCGGTTCGGACCACGAGTGCACCACGCCGGACGAGGCTCGGGAACGGCTGGCTCTGGGGATGCGCCTGATGATCCGGGAGGGGTCGGCCGCCCGCGACCTTGAGGCTCTCCTTCCCGTCGTCACGCCGGCCAACAGCCGGCGCTGCCTTCTCGTGACCGACGACCGCAACGCCGAGGACCTCCTCCGGGAGGGCCACCTCGACCATCTCATCCGCCAGGCCGTGCGGGCGGGGCTCGACCCCGTCACCGCCATCCAGATGGCCACCCTCAACCCGGCCGAGTATTTCGGGCTCGACCGGGCCCACGTCCGGCGCGGCGCCCTGGCCCCGGGCTTTTCCGCCGACGTGGTCGTCCTCGACGACCTGGCGACCTTCCGGGTCGACCGGGTCTACGCCGGCGG
>CALMHV010000085.1 GCA_937863905.1 uncultured Bacillota bacterium | reverse complement strand
GCCTTGGACCTAGGGTCGAGGCGGCCTGAGACCTCGGGTCGATTGACCGCCACGGAGCCCGGCAGATATGCTCTTCCCAGGTAGCCCATCTTTCCCGGCGTACAGGCTCTCGCCGTGCGCCCACTCTTGGGGGTCATCGCATGCGCCGGGCCCTTCTCACCGGCCTGCCCGCCTTCACCGTTGTCGCCGTGGGCCAGTTCTTCTCCATCCTGGGCACGAGCATGACCGGGGTGGCCCTGCTCATCTGGGCCTGGCAACTGACCGGTTCGGCGACGGCCCTCGCCCTGATCGGCTTCTTCGGCTTCGGTCCGATGGTCCTCTTCAGCCCGTTTGCCGGCGCCCTCGTCGATCGCTGGAACCGCAAGCTTGTTATGATGCTGTCCGACATGGCCGCCGGGGCGGCCACCATCGGCCTCCTCACCCTCTTCCTCCTCGGGCACCTCCAGATCTGGCATCTCTTCGTGGCCGCGTTCTTCACCGGTCTCTTCGCGGCCTTCCAGTTCCCCGCTTTCTCGGCCGCCATCACCCTCATGATTCCGAAGGAGCACTACAGCCGGGCCAGCGCCATGATCGGGTTAGCCCAATCAGTCGCCGGGGTCTTCGCGCCCGTCGCTGCCGGCGCGCTCATCGGAGTCATCGGCGTCGGCGGCATCATGGCCATCGACCTCGTCACTCTGAGCCTAGCCCTCGGAGCCCTCCTCCTCGTCCGCGTGCCCCAGCCGGAGGTGTCATCGGCCGGCGCCGAGGCCCGCGGCAGTCTCCGCAAGGAGGCCGCCTACGGTTTCCGCTACATCCTGGCCCGTCCCAGCCTTCTCGGACTCCAGCTCGTCTTCTTCGCCGGGAATTTCTTGTCCAGCCTGACCGGCACTCTGGCCGCGCCTCTCATCCTGGCCCGCACGGGCAACAACGCCTTGGCTCTCGGGACCGTGCAGTCGGTGGGGGCGGCGGGCGCGGTCCTAGCTGGGCTGATTCTCTCGGCCTGGAAAGGACCCAGACGCAAGATCCACGGCGTCCTTCTCGGTTGGGCCGGGCTCTTTCTCATCAGTGAGATGCTGATGGGCTTTTCGCGGGGTCCGGGCGGTTGGTCCGTCGCGGTCTTCGCCGGGGCCCTGGTCGGTACGCTGATCAATGTGTCCAACCAGGCCATCTGGCAGCGCAAGGTGCCCCCAGACGTCCAGGGCCGCGTCTTCTCGGTCCGTCTCCTGATCGCCCAAGTCTCCGGCCCCACGGCGATGCTCCTCGCCGGTCCGCTCGCCGACCGCGTCCTCGAACCGGGGATGCGGGCCGGGGGCGCGCTGGCCAAGGTCTTCGGCGGGCTTCTCGGCACCGGACCCGGCGCCGGCATCTCGCTCCTCTTCGTCATCGTCGGTGTGCTCGGAACCTGCGTCGCGCTGGGCGCCTACCTCATCCGCCCGATCCGCGACGTCGAGACCATCATCCCGGACTTCGACGAGGCGGCGAAGGCTGAGGCGGCCTAGAACGGGGCTGAGGCGGCCTAGAACGGGGCTGAGGCGGCCTAGAACGGGGCGGAGCCGCGGAGCCGCGACCGCCCCGGGCTCCCCCGGGCTCGCTAGGCCCGCTCGACGTAGAGCCCGCTGCGCGTGTCTATCCTAAGCACATCGCCCTCCTGGATGAAGAGCGGAACATGCACGATAAGACCGGTCTGCAGGGTGACGGGTTTGGAGGCCCCGGAGGCGGTGTCGCCCCGCAAGCCGGGGTCGGCCTTGACCACCTTCAGTTCGACCGTGTTGGGCATCTCCACCCCGATGAGCCTTTCGTTGTGGAACATGAGGTGCAGGCTCATGTTCTCCAGCAGGTACTTCCAGCCATCGCCGACCTGCTCCTTGGTCAGGGTAATCTGCTCGAAGGTCTGGCTGTCCATCATCGTATAGTCGTCACCCGACCCGAAGGAGTACTGCACCTCACGCCGGTCGATGCGCGCCCGGGGCATCTTCTCGCCCGCCCGGAAGGTCCGCTCGATGACCGCCCCCGTCTCGATGTTCTTGAGCTTGGACCGGACGAAAGCCGAGCCCTTGCCAGGCTTCACGTGCTGGAACTCGACCACCGACCAGAGGCCGCCGTCCATCTCGACGGTCACTCCGGTCCGGAACTCGTTGGTGGAGATCAACTGAGGCTCACCCCGCCCTACAGAATCATGAGTTGCTTGGGGAACTTGGACAAGACCTCGCACCCATCCCCCCGGACGACGACGAGGTCCTCGATGCGCACACCGCCCCAGCCCGTCACGTAGACCCCGGGCTCGACGGTGACGACGTTGCCGGCGGCGAGCGGGCGGTCGTTGGTCGGGGCCAGGCGCGGGGCCTCGTGCACGGCCAGGCCCAGGGAATGCCCGAGCCCGTGCCCGAAGTTCCCGCCGTGCCCGGCCGCCGTGATGATGTCCCGGGCCACGGCGTCCACCTCCTTGCCGGTGCGTCCGGCCTTCACGGCCGCCAGCGAGCTCGCCTGGGCCTCAAAGACCAGGTCGTAGACCTTCCTTTGCTCTTCGCTGATGGGCGAGATGACGAACGTCCGCGTCAGGTCGGAGACGTAGCCGTTGACCGCGGCCCCGCAGTCGATGGTGACGAAGTCCCCCGCCGCCAGCAACTTGTCGGAGGCTCGCCCGTGGGGCATGGCCGAGCGCTGACCTGAAGCCACGATGCTCGGGAACGCGGCCGCGTCGGCCCCCTGTTTCCGCATGTGGTACTCGATCTCCAAGGCCACGTCGGCCTCCTGGATGCCTGGCCGGATGAGATGGATGGCCTCACCCAGGGCCCGGTCGGTCACCGTCGCCGCCTTCCGGATGAGGTCGATCTCCCCCTCTTCCTTGACCTCCCGCACCCGTTCCACGATGGGGCCGACCGGCACCATCTCGTAGCCCTTCAGGCGCGTGCTCAAATCCTCATAGAAGCTGAACGTCGCCAGCTCGCGCTCGAACCCGACCTTCTCCTCACCCAGCCGGGTGATGACTTCGGCCACCGTGTCGGCCATCACGGTGCCCTGTCTGACTATCTCCCAGCCGGGACACTCCAGGGCCGCCTGGTCGAGGTAGCGGAAGTCGGTGACGAAGATGGTCTTGTCCGCCGTGACGACGACCGTCCCGTTCGAACCCGAGAACCCCGTGAGGTAGCGGCGGTTCTCCGGGCTGGTGACGAGAAAGACCCCCGGTCGGCGTTCGAGCGAAGCCAGGGCCTTGCGGACCTCCGCGAGACGCCGGCCGCTCATCGCGACACGGTCGGCCTGACTCACGGGGCCGGCGAGAGCGCCTTGCCGCATCAACCGTCACTCCCCACTGGCGGGCAGGTATGCCTAGCCTGCCACCTAAGACGCCGTTCAATTGGACAGTCCGGCGGGTTCTCCTCCCGCCCAGCTCCCATCCGGCTCCCGCGCAGCTCCCATCCGGCTTCCGCCGGGCGTCCCGGGCCACCTCTCCCGGCGGCGCCGCCTGGCCGCGCCAGGCGTCTCTTCCCACAATATGGTCCCCCGGCCATGGCAGGCCGGCCCGCCTTGCCCGGCGAATTCCCGCGCCACTACCCCAGTGTCCCTGACCGTCCCGGAGGAGGATACCCTTGTCATCCGTTCCCGTTGCTGGCCGCGTCCCCGGGCGTAGCCCCAAGTCGCGCCGCCGCCCGTACCTGGTGGCCGCGGCGACCCTCATCACCCTACCGCTCATCGGGCTCGGAATCGGGCTGTTCGGCTTCCTCCCAAGCTACGCCCCGGCGCCGGTCGAGACGGCCGTCGTCGTCGGTGACCGGGCCTGTCAGCAGCCGGCCCTCCTGGACGAAGCCGGACGGGTCTTCCTCTCGATAGACACCGTCCAGAACCTCTTTGACTCCGATGTCACTCTGGACACCGAGTTCCGGAGGGCCCTCATTCCGTATGCCGGCCACGCCATCCCCCTGGCCGTGGCCGGCGTCGCCCAGCAGTTGGCCGCCGCGCCGCCGGTGCTCAACGCGCCCTACGTGGCCGACGGCGCCGGAGTCGTCCACGTGCCCCTCGACATCCTGGCCGTCCTTGGCGGCCTCACGTACCGGTACTTCGAGGAGAGCAACACCGTGGTCATCGACCGGCCGGGCGAGATCGTCCAAATGGCCACGGTCGTGAGCGGGGAGGTCTACGTCCGTCAGACCCCGTCGCTCCTGTCCTTCAAGCTCAGTCGCCTGGGCGAGGGTGACCAGATCCGGGTCTTTGGCCAGACGAAGGGGCGCTACATCGTGCGCGACGCGGCCGGCAGGCTCGGCTACGTTCCTCTCCACGACCTGCGTCTGGAGACCCCGACCGTGTCGCCTTGGCCGGACGGGACAGCCCACATCCCTGCGCCGTCGCTGGAGGGCCAGAAGATCTCCCTGGTCTGGGAAGCCGTGAGCGGGGCCAACCCGAACCCGGCCGACATCGGGGAGATGCCGAGTCTCAACGTCGTCTCGCCGACGTGGTTTCACCTCGTGGACACGCAGGGCACCATCCAGAACCTGGGCGACGCCACCTACGTGAAGTGGGCCCACGACCGCGGCTATCAGGTCTGGGGCCTGGTGACCAACGGCTTCTCCCTGAGCCGGACCCACGCGACCATCCCGGATGCCGCCATGCGCCAGAAGATCATCCGCCAACTCCTGGCCTACGCGGCCATCTACGACCTCGATGGCCTCAACATGGACTTTGAGAACATGTATCTCTCGGAGAAGG
>CALMHV010000084.1 GCA_937863905.1 uncultured Bacillota bacterium | reverse complement strand
GCATCCAACTCCTGCCGAAGGGTCTCAGCGACCTCCTTCC
Source organism: uncultured Bacillota bacterium (assembly GCA_937863905.1). Lineage (GTDB taxonomy): Bacteria > Bacillota > Sulfobacillia > UBA995 > UBA9673 > CALMHV01. The sequence continues at coordinate 6,234 of CALMHV010000084.1, read as the reverse complement.
CGGGGACTACGTGCCGGAGGAGGGCTACACGGGTGGAGCGGGCCCGGTCCTACAGGGGCAGTACTACGCCCTGCGCGACCACACCGGTCTTGGCTACGCCCTGCTCTACGTGGCCAGCATCACTCCCAACGGCCTCCTCCTGGAGTGCGAGTACAACCCGCACGGCACGATGGAGATGAAGAACCTCCCGAGGGAGATGCCGATGCCCTAGGGCGCACAGGCAATGAGACCGGCGGCGGGGCACGAGCCCCGCCGCCGGTTGCCTTTCCCTCCCGGCCCCTTCTCCCCCGACCAAGGAACCGGAGCGTCACACAGGGATTCCACCCCTTCCCGGCCAATGTTAGTCTGGGCGTGCGCCAAGCCTACACGCGCTGAGTCCAGACGCGTGCCCAGGGGGAGCAGGATGTGAACAGAGGCTTCAGCCCGTATGTGAGTCGGCTCTTTGTCGCCCTTATCGGCGCGGCGGTCGGTCTGGCCTTGGCGGGGATGTTCCTTAACCTCACGGCCAAGCCGGTGACGGCCCCCGTCCTGTCCACGGAGACCTTGAAGTTCGACGGGGCCATGGCCCTGGAGCGGACGCGGCTGTTTGTGGAGAGCTTTCCCAACCGGACCGCGGGTTCGCCGACCAAGGCCCAGGCGGCCCAGTGGCTAGTGGGCCAACTGGTCTCCCTGGGCTACGATCCTCAGATCCAGTCCTTCCAGGCGCGCGTCCGGGGCGTCTTCTACCCGGACATGGCCAACGTCTGGGCCATGCGGCGCGGCAGCACCTCCGAGACGGTGGTCATCTACGGCCACTACGACGTCCCGCGGTTCGTCGAGCAGGGGGCGGCCGACGACGGCTCCGCCGTGGGTACCCTCCTCGAACTGGCCAAGGTCTTCGCCGCCGAGCAGCCGCGCCGGACCATCGTCTTCCTCTTCACCGACTGCGGGGAATATGGGATGGCGGGCGCCGACGCTTTCGCCAGCAGCCCGCCGTACCCCAGCCCTGTTACTGCGGGCGTCGGCCTCGATTTCCTGAACACCGGCGAGTCCGCCGGCGTGTCGGTGGAGTGCATCGGGACCCTGAAGGGCTACACCCCGCTCTGGCTCCGGAGTCTGGCTGTCGCGGCGGCCACGGCGGAGGCCGGGAAGGCCTTCTCGGTGGACACCATCGCCGAGTGGGTGGAGAGGTCGGTGGCCCTGTCGCCGACCGACAGCGGCATGTTCCTGCGACACGGGGTGCCGGCCGTCAATCTGGCCGGTGTCCCCGTGGACACCGCCTTCGAACGAGCGGTCTACCACACTTCCCAGGACACCATGGGCAACCTGACGGCCGGTTCCTTCGACAAATGGGGACGGACGGCCGAGCGGGTCCTCCGAAGCCTGGACAGCCTGGAGGCCATCCCCTCGGGCCAGGCCAACTCGATGGTCTACCTCGGCTTGCCGGGAGACCGCTATGTTCCGGGCTGGGCGGTGCGGCTGATTCAGTTCTTTGTCTTCATGCCCCTGTGGGCCGTTGTCGCCGCGGGCTGGTTCGCGCGGCGGCGGTCCCTGACCGCCGCCCTGTCCATCCTCCTGGGTGAGGCGAGACGCATCGGGGTCGCGGCCGGTTGCCTGGGCGCCGGCTGGGTGGCTCTTAAGCTCCTGGCTCTGGTCGGTCTGGTGGCCCGGTATCCTCTGTACCCGGCCACCGCCAAGGACGCCGCCCTCTACCACCCGGCCATCGTTCCGGTGGTCAGCTTCCTGGTCTTCGCCGGCGGAGCGGTCTACGCGGTGCGCCGCTTCACGTTCTGGCTGGACCCGCCCCTGGCCGCGGACTGGTCGGAGCGGTACCACGCCCTTACCTCCCTCCTGGCTCTGCTGGTCTTCCTGGTCTGGCTGGAGGGCGCGGGCTTCGCGGCCGTCCTCTTCCTGGCGCCGGCAGCGCTTGTCTGGGTCCTGCAGGCCGAGCCCCAGGGCCGGGCGGCCTGGGCGTGGAAGGCCGTCGGCGGCGTGCTCGTGGCCGTCGGGACGGTCCCGTTCTTCGCCTTCCTGGTGGTCTTCGGACAGGTCTACCTTTCCGGTCCGGCCTGGTGGTACCTGATGCTCGGTTCCACCTTCGGCATCATCGGGCTCAAGGCCACGTTTGCCTTCGCCATCGCCGCGGCTCTCCATTGGGAGGCCTTCGCCTGCGTGACCGGACTGGGGGCGGGGCGCTTCGTGCCCTCGGCCCCGTCGGCCGGGGTGCGCCTGGACTACTAGGCGTCGACCGTCCGGTCGGCGGGCAATCCTAGGGATGAGGGGGGACGAAGCTTGTCGGCCATTGTTGTCGAGAATCTGACCAAGTTCTACGGACGCACCCGGGGCGTCGAGGAACTCAGCCTTGAGGTCCGGGAGGGCGAGATCTTCGGCTTCCTCGGTCCCAACGGCTCCGGGAAGACGACGGCCATCCGCATCCTCCTGGACTTCATCCGGCCCACGCGCGGCCGGGCCACCGTCCTGGGACTGGACGCCCAGCGCGACTCGATGGAGGTCCGCCGCCGCGTCGGCTACCTGCCGGGTGAACCCGGTCTGTACGACCACATGACCGGCGAGGAGTACCTGGCCTATATGGCCTCGTTCCGGTCCGGTGGCGGCAGGGGTGGTCGGGGCGCCAGGGGCGGCGCCGGCAGCCCGAACGGCCACGATCGGCGAGCCGTGGCCGCCCGACGGGCCGACCTGTCCCGTCGCCTGGACATCGACCTTGGCCGCCGCATCAAGACCCTGTCCCGGGGAATGAAACAGAAGGTGGCCATCATCCAGGCCTTCATGCACGGGGCGGACCTTCTCGTCCTGGACGAACCGACCAGCGGCCTTGACCCCCTGATGCAGCATGTCTTCTACGGGATCCTCGAGGAGGAACGGGCCGCCGGGCGGACCGTCTTCATGTCCTCGCACGTCCTGTCCGAGGTGGAGAGGGTCTGCGACCGTGTGGCCATCATCCGGGGCGGGCGCATCGCCCTGCTGGAAGTTGTCGAGGATTTGAAGAGGAAGCGGATCAAGAAAGTCCACGCCACCTTCGCCGGCCCCATCGAAGCGGGGTCGCTCTCCCTGCCCGGGGTCCGGGACCTCACCGTGAAGCCTTCCGGCGCCGGGACCGTCGCCGAGTTTCGCGTCGAGGGCGGGGCCGTCCCAGCGGTCGTCCGGGCCCTCGGCTCTCTCCCCCTGGCCGACATGGTCATCGAAAACCCCAGCCTGGAGGACATCTTCTTCGAGTTCTTCGGTCCGGAGGCGGCCGCCGAGGTTGCGAGGGCCCACGCCGTCGAGGGCCGGGAGGGGAGGGGTCAGGGATGAGGGTGTTCCGGCGGAGCCTGTGGGATGAGAAGAGCACCATCCTGATCTGGGCCCTGATCTTGGCCCTTTACGCCGTCTTCGGGGTGTCGAGCTACAAGAGCTTCGGGCAGAGCGAGACGCTCAACCAGCTCATGCAAGGCCTTCCGGAGTACATGCTGGCCATGTTCGGCGGGCTGCCCTGGGGAACCGTGGACGGGTATCTCAACACGGAGATCTTCAGCTTCCTGTCCCTGCTGACCGCTCTCTACGCCGCTCTCTTCGGCGCCTCGGCCCTAGCCAAGGAGCAGGACTCGCACACCATCGAGTCTCTCCTGGCCCAGCCGGTGCGGCGATGGTCGGTGGTCCTCGGGAAGTTCGGCGCCATGGCCGTGGGCGCCGTTCTCCTCAACCTGGTCCTCGTCGCGACCGTGGTCCTTTTCCTGTCGGTCTTCGGGCTGGAGGGGGCCTCCGCCGCCACTTACCCGATCGTCGCCCTGGCGAGCACCCTGACCGCCGTGGCCACCGGGGCCCTGGCTCTGTTCGTCTCGACCCTCGGGCCCGACCAGAGCAAGGCCGCGGCCTACGGCACCGGCATCGTCATCGGACTCTACTTTGTCAACGTCATCGGCCAGATCTCCGACAAGGCCAAGTTCCTCACCCACGTCAACCCCTTCGGCTACTACCGCTCGGCCTCCATCATCACCAGCGGTCACATCGCCTGGGGTGACGCCGCCTTCCTCGTCGGCTTCACTCTTGGCTTCCTCGCCCTCGCGGTCTGGTGGTTCGAGAAGAAGGACCTCACCTGAGGAGGGACCGACCATGCTCCGACGGTTAGCGGCGGGGAGCGGGCTCGTCCTGCTCGCCGGCCTCGCCCTCGTCCTCCTGGTTTCCCGCCCCGCCGGCGCCTACGACGCCGGCTACCACTGGGACCTGACGCGGGACGCCCTCGCGGGGCAGGGCTTTGGCGCCGACGCCACGGCCCTGGTCGAAGTGAACAACTTCTACCCCGACGCCTTCGCCTCGGCCGACGAGGTCATCGCCGACCGGTGGGTGAAAGCGCTCCGCCTCGACCACGACTGGGACGCTCTCTTCGGCCCGGTCTCCCTGCGGCAGGCCTCCGACACCTACCTTCACTTCTCGAAGCTGGGGAGCACGGCCGAGGTCACGGCCGGCTGGGACCGCCTCGTGCGGAACACCTACCGGGCGGCCAAGCAGGCCGAGGGCCAGAACGACCCGAGAGCCTTCCTCGTGGTCCTCGGGACTTCGCTCCACGCCGTGCAGGACTTCTATGCCCACGCCAACTGGTCGGGCCTCGACTTTGGCCACGAGGAGGCCGACCTCCGGGTCGTACCGGCCGGGCACGAAGACCCAACCTGGTTTGACGTGCCGGTCGCGGAACGCGGGCGGGCCGACGTCTACACGACCGCCCGGACGCCCCAAGAGACGCTCGGCAAGGACGACGCCGGCGCCCCCGGGTTTGCGCGGTCCTATCGGGAGGCCTACTACGCCTCGGCGCAATGGGCTCAACTGGTCCAATCGTGGGTCGGGGAGAGCTTCGGGAAGGCCGCTCGGCGCGTCGCGGCCCCCGAGGTCGCCGAGGAGCGCGACTTCCTCAAGTCCCTGGCCTGGTACGGGGGACACTGGAAAGGCTTGTCGAGCCAGGGGTACGTCGACCTGGCCGCCGTGGGCGTCAAGTACCTCCGGCACGCCGACCGCGCCGGCATCGCCGAGTGGGCCGCCTACGCGCCCATCCTGACGGGCGAGCCTGACGCCGGACCGGCGCCGGTGGTCTCGCCGGCCCAGGTCGCGCGGGTGGACTGGCTTGAAGTCAGGTTCACCCGGGTGCGCCAGACCGACGAGGACCTCATCCTGACCATCGATCCCTTCGGCTCGCCCGACTTCTACGTCAAGGTCACCGTCAACGACCGCGAGTACCTGGAGGCCAGGTACGTCGATAAGAAGGACGTCTCTCCGACGAGCTGGTTGACCCTCGTGCCGCTTGCGCCCGGTCTGGACCGCGTGACGGTGAAGGTCGCCGTCTGGGACGAGGACGTCGTCGGCGGTGGCGTTCTCCCCAGCCTTCGCGGGCAGGACGACCTCTGCGATATCCTGCCGGCCCTGGGGGCCCGGGTCTGGTCCGCGGACATCACCCTGGCCGACCTGCCGGAGGCGGGGCGCGTGGTCAGCACGGACGGCATCCGGCCGGACCACGCCAAACGCGCGAGTCACGGTGACGGCAGGGAAGCAGCGGTCGAGTTCACCATCCGGCTGGTGGAGCCGGAGGACTAGGGGGTCGCGCCCGCCCGCCATGGTCACCTACCGCGACTTCGTCGCCAAACACGCCAAGGCCGCCATGCGCATCGCCCAGGACCTCATCAAGGCCAAGCCGGGCGACCGCCTGCCGCCCGTGGGTGAGTACGCCAGCCGACTCGGAGTGGGCCGGGGGACCATCCAGACGGCCCTGGCTCTCCTCAAGGCCAACGGGGCCGTGAGCCTGGTCGCGCGCGGGCACATGGGAACCTTCGTCGAGGCGGTCGACCCCGCGAAGCTCTGGGAACTCACCGGTCTCGGAACCATCACCGGCGTCATGCCCCTGCCGTACTCCCTCCGTTACCGCGGCCTGGCCACCGGCCTCTACCGCGCCTTTCACGAGGCCGAAGTGCCGATGGTCATGGCCCACATGCGGGGGGCCAGGCGCCGCCTGGAGGCCCTGAACTCGGGGCACTACGAGTTCGCCATGGTTTCCCGGCACTCCTACGAGGTCGCCGCCTCGGAGGTGGACTACCTCGACCTGGCCCTCAAACTCGGACCGCAGACCTCCGTCCGGGAGCACGTCCTCCTCCTGCGGGACGCTCGGGCCGGCGGTATCGCCGACGGCATGCGGGTCGGCATCGACCCCGACTCCATCGACATCAGCCTGCTCACGCGGCGGGAGTGCGCCGGGCGCGAGGTGACCCTGGTCGA
>CALMHV010000083.1 GCA_937863905.1 uncultured Bacillota bacterium | reverse complement strand
CCCTGCTGCCCCGCTCGGCCCCGCTTGGCCCGCGGCTGGTACCCGAACACGGCGCCGACCGATTGGGCGAGGGTCTTCAGGCGCTCGGGGTGGGTCGCCAGGACCAGGACCCCTAGAGCGAAGTAGACTCCCGAGAAGACCCCGTGGAGCGCCGGCGCGAAGAACTGGGCGAAGAACAGGGTGACCAAGACGCCCGCCGCACCGACCGAGAAGTCGAGCTTGGCCAGGACGGCGATGGCGAAGAAGCTCTGGGCGACGGTCAGGAGGACCTCCTGCACCTGCCGGGCATCGAAGTTCATGGCTCCGAGGTGCCCAGCCGAGATGGAGTAGGCCAGGGGCAACATGCCGATGAGGAGGGTCCACTGGTTGACCTTCGAGGAGATCATCGCCCGAAGGCCGATGTTCGCTCGGCCCTGAAGGGCGAAGAGAAAGGCCACGATGAACTCCGGCGCCTCGGAGGCCAGCGGCGCCAGCCACTGCACGAGAAAGAACTCGTCGATGCCGAAGAGCTTCCCGGTGCCGATGAGACCCTCGGCGAACGCCTCGGCGCTGATGAGAATGGCGGCCGCCGCGTACACGAACATGCCTATCGTAAGGAGGCGCCGCGAACGGCGCGGCAACCGCGCGAGAGTCTCGGACGGGCCGACGAGATGAGGAACCTCGACGGCCTGGCGCGAAGCGGCTCGGATGTAGAAGACGAAGAGGGTGATGAGGACCGCGGTGTCGATGAGCGAGAGATTGCCGCGGAACGGGATAGACATGGCGTAGACCGTGGCGAAAGTGAGCGCCCCGAGTTCCAGGCGGTCGGACGGACCCAGATGCAGGATGCGCTTCCGAGTCTTCCACCAGTAAAGGAACATGACCGCCGTCCAACCGACCCCGATGAGGAGACGGTTCGACCCGGTCATGTTGGCCACGGCGTAGTGGGCGTAGGTCGGGTCCTTGCCCGCCTGCCAGGCGAAATACATGTCGACGGCGTACTCGGGCAGCACCGCGACCAGCGCGAGGATGGCCACGGCCAAAGAGGCGGAGATCTCGAGGTTGGCCAGTTCGGAGGCCCAGGCCAGGAGGAACGCGGCGCCGACGATACACAGGCCGGCGAGGAGAGCTTCCTCAGCCGGTCCGCCGGCGAAGCCGGCGAAACGAAGGTAGAGCCAGGGGAGCGTGACGAGGACGGCGACGTAGACGGGCAGAAGACGTTGCAGAGGGAAGCGCTTCTTCAACAGAAAAGACCCCCGCTTCAGTGGTCTCGGCGAAGGTCTCGCAACCGGAACGGAGGAACTGGTGTCGCTGTTCCGGGCCTGGGAGCGGGCTTGCGCCGTGTTGTCGCCCCGAGGCTGTCTGCTACTCCCCTTCTCGATACACTAGTCGTAGCATGTCCCATCCCGCCCGTCAAGGGAAAGTCCTCTTGACCGAACACGCGTTCGGGAAGTATGCTGAAGAGGGCCGGGGCCGGCCGGTGGTATAATAGTGGTTACAGCCCTGACGCCCAAGCGCAGAATCCAAGCAGGGTTCGTCTCGGGGGTTCGGTCAGTGTCGAAGAACGTCATCATCGTCCGCGGCGCCCGGCAGCACAACCTCAAGAACATCGATGTCACCATTCCCCGCGACAAGCTGGTCGTCATCACGGGGGTGTCCGGGTCCGGCAAGACCTCGCTCGCCCTCGACACCATCTACGCCGAAGGGCAGCGCCGGTACGTGGAGTCGCTCTCGGCCTACGCCCGTCAATTCCTCGGCCAGATGGACAAGCCCGACGTGGACTACATCGAGGGCTTGTCCCCGGCCATCTCCATCGACCAGCGCTCCGGTAGCCGGAACCCCCGTTCGACGGTGGCCACGGTCACCGAGGTCTACGACTACATGCGCCTCCTCTGGGCCCGCGTCGGCCGTCCCCACTGCCCGCAGTGCGGCCGCCCCATCGCCCAGCAAACCGTGGAACAGATGGTGGACCAGGTCATGACCCTGCCCGAGGGCACGCGCCTCCTCATCCTGTCCCCCCTGGTCCGCGGCCGTAAGGGCGAGCACCAGAAGGTCTTCGAGGACATCCGGAAGGCCGGCTACGTCCGCGCCCGGGTCAACGGCGAGGCCCTGGACATCGAAGAGGCTCCCGAACTCGACAAGTACAAGAAGCACACCATCGAGGCGGTCGTGGACCGCCTGACCGTCCGGCAGGGGGCGGAAGTTCGCCTGGCGGACTCGCTGGAGACGGCCGTCAAACTGGCCGGCGGTCTGGCCGTGATCGCGCCGTCGGACGGCCCGGAGCTCCTCTTCAGCCAGAACTACGCCTGCCCCGAGTGCGGCATCAGCCTCGAGGAACTGCAGCCGCGCATGTTCTCCTTCAACAGCCCCTTCGGGGCCTGCCCCACCTGTGATGGCCTCGGGGTGAAGATGGAGATGGACCCGGACCTGGTCATCCCGGACCGGCGCAAGTCCATCGACGACGGGGCCGTCGTCCCCTTCGCCGGCGCCACCAGCACCTACTACCCCCAGAAGCTCGACGCCGTGGCCAAGCACTTCGGTTTCTCCACGGGCCTGCCCATCGACGAGCTCGACCCGAAGTTCATCCAGATTCTGCTCTACGGGGCCGGCAGCGCGACCTTCCGCTTCCAGTACGAGAACCCGTTCGGCCAGACCCGTGTCTACGACACGCACTTCGAGGGGGTCATCCCGAACCTCGAGCGCCGGTACCGCGATTCCGACAGCGACTCGGCCCGGGTCTGGCTCGAGGAGTTCATGTCCAGTTCGCCCTGCCCGGCCTGCTCGGGCCTGCGCCTCAAGCCGGCCAGCCTGGCCGTGACCGTCGGGGGCCGGTCCATCGCCGCCGCCACGTCGCTCTCGGTGAAGGAGGCCCTCGCCTTCTTCAGCGGCCTCACCCTCACCGAGAAGGAGCAGACCATCGCCCGGCAGATTCAAAAGGAGATAGCCGGCCGCCTCGGCTTCCTGGTCAACGTGGGCCTCGACTACCTCACCCTCGCCCGTCAGGCGGGCAGCCTCTCCGGCGGTGAGGCCCAGCGCATCCGGCTGGCCACCCAGATAGGGTCCGGCCTGGTCGGTGTGCTCTACATCCTGGACGAGCCGAGCGTCGGCCTGCACCAGCGGGACAACGCCCGCCTTCTCGGCACCCTGAAGCGCCTGCGCGACCTGGGCAACACCCTCCTGGTGGTCGAGCACGACGAGGAGACGATGTGGGAGGCCGACCACATCATCGACATGGGCCCCGGGGCCGGGATCCACGGCGGCGAGGTCGTCGCCCAGGGCACCAGCCAGGAGATAGCCGCCGACGAGAAGTCGCTGACCGGCCTCTACCTGAGTGGGCGTCGCCGCATCCCGACTCCCCGCAAGCGGCGCGAGGGCAACGGCAAACGCATCATCGTCCAGGGGGCCGCCGAACACAACCTCAAGAACATCGACGTCCAGTTCCCGCTCGGCCTGTTCATCTGTGTCACCGGCGTCTCCGGCTCGGGCAAGAGCACCCTGGTCAACGACATCCTCTACCGGCGGGCGGCCCAGGAACTCAACGGGGCCCGGACCAAGCCCGGCCTGCACCGGAACATCGAGGGTCTAGACCACCTGGAGAAGGTCATCGACATCGACCAGTCGCCCATCGGCCGGACGCCGCGCTCCAACCCCTCCACCTACACCGGCCTCTTCACCGATGTCCGCGACCTCTTCGCCCGCACGCCCGAGGCCCGCATCCGGGGCTACAAGCCCGGCCGCTTCAGCTTCAACGTGCGCGGCGGGCGCTGCGAGGCCTGCCGCGGTGACGGCATCCTCAAGATTGAGATGCACTTCCTGCCCGACGTCTACGTCCCGTGCGACATCTGCCAGGGCAAGCGCTACAGCCGGGAGACCCTCGAGGTCACCTACCGCGGCCAGAACATCGCCGAGGTCCTGGACATGACCGTCGAGGAGGCTCTGGCCTTCTTCCGCAACATCCCGCGCCTCCGCCGCAAGCTGCAGACCATGTCCGACGTGGGTCTCGGCTACATCCGGCTGGGCCAACCGGCCACGACCCTCTCGGGCGGCGAGGCCCAGCGCGTGAAGCTGGCCACCGAGCTCTCGCGACGTTCCGACGGCCGCACCCTCTACGTCCTTGATGAGCCGACGACCGGTCTGCACCTCGCGGACATCCAGCGTCTCCTGGAGGTTCTGGGGCGCCTGGTGGAAGCGGGGGACACGGTCGTGGTCATCGAACACAACCTGGAGGTCATCAAGTCCGCCGACTGGGTCATCGACCTCGGACCCGAAGGGGGCGACCTCGGCGGAACCGTGGTTGCCACCGGCACGCCCGAGGACCTGGCGGCCGACGGGCAGAGCTACACGGGACAGTTCCTGCGCAAGCTGTTCGAGCGGGAGAAGAGGAAGGCCGTGACCGAACCGGCGGTGTGACGGAGGCGAACCCTTACGCCGACCAACCTCGAGGACCAGCTGTCGCGCCTGCCTGACCAGCCGGGCGTCTACATCTTCCGGGACGCCGCCGGCCGGCCGCTCTACATCGGCAAGGCCCGCTCCCTCCGGAGCCGGGTGCGCTCGCACTTCCAGGCCGGCCGTTCCCACGACACCCGCACCATCCGGCTGTACAACAGCGTGGTCCATGTGGACTACATCACCACCGGCTCCGAGGTGGAGTCGCTCATCCTCGAGTCGAACCTCATCAAGGAGCACCACCCCGAGCACAACATCAAGCTCAGGGATGACAAGCAGTTTCCCTACCTGCGCGTGGACCTCGACAAGCCCTACCCGCGCGTGGCCATCGTCCGGCGCCTGAAGCGTGACGGCGCCCGCTACTTCGGTCCCTACACGCGCGCGGGTTCACTGCGCGAGACCCTGCGGACCCTGCGCCGCGTCTTCCCCTACCGCGTCTGCAGCGACCACAAGATGAAGACGGTGACGCGCCCCTGTCTTGACTTCCACATCGGCCGCTGCGCCGGGCCGTGCGCCAAGGCCGTGAGCCCGGACGACTACCGGGCCATGATGGAAGAACTCTGCCTGTTCCTCGACGGGCGGCGGACGAGCCTGGAGGCCCGGCTCAGGAGCCGGATGCAGGAGGCCGCCGCCGACCTCAAATTCGAGCGGGCCGCCGAACTCCGCGACCAGCTCCGGGCCATCCAGGACGTGTTGGAGAAACAGGCCATCACCTCCCCGACCATGGACGACCAGGACATCGTCGGCTACGCCAGGGGTCAGGTCAGCGGCCTGGTCGTGGTGGCCATCCTGGCCATGCGCGAGGGCAAGGTCATCAGCCGCACCGGTTTCGTCCTCCAGGACGCCGCCGGACAGCCGGGGCCGGACATCGTGGCCGCCTTCCTCAAGCAGCACTACGGTCAGACCGCCACCTTCATCCCGGGGCGGGTCCTCATCCCCGAGTCCCTGCCCGCCGGGGACGCCGGGCCCATCGGGGAATGGCTCTCCTCGCTCAAGGGTCGCCGGGTCGTCCTGCAGCGACCGGCGCGCGGCGAGCGAGGCCACCTCGTGGAGTTGGCCAACCAGAACGCCGCGGTCCTCGCCCGCGAGGAGGAGATCAGGCGCGAGGGTGGCGGCGAGGTGGCCTACGCCAGGGCCGTGGCTCTGGGCGAGGTCCTCGGGCTGGCCGCGGCGCCGGAGCGCATCGAGGGGTTCGACGTGTCCAACATCCAGGGGCGCGAGCCCGTGGGTTCAATGGTCGTCTTCATCGGCGGGCGGCCCGCGCCCGAGGCCTACCGGCGCTTCAAGGTCCAGACCAAGGAGACGCCGGACGACTACGCCATGATGCAGGAAATCCTCTACCGGCGGTTCCGGCGGCTGCGGGAGGCGGGGAAGGTCGCGGAAGCACCGGGCGAGTATGCGGCGGCGCCGGCGGAAGCGCCGGCCGAACCTGCCGGCGCGGACCGTCTCGGCCCGGCCCCGGACCTCATCCTCATCGACGGGGGCAAGGGGCACCTGACGGTGGCCCTGGAGGTCCTGGGCGACCTCGGGATAGACGTGCCCGTCCTGGCCCTGGCCAAGGAAGAGGAGATGGTCTTCCTGCCGGGACGTCCGGAGCCTCTGGGGCTACCCCTGAACTCGCCGGCCTCGCACCTCCTGCGCCACGTCCGCGACGAGGCCCATCGCTTCGCCGTCGGCTACCACCGGCTGCTCCGGCGCAAGAAGGCCCGCCAGTCCGAGTTGGACGACATCCCGGGCGTCGGCCCCGCCAGGCGCACGGCGCTCCTTCGCGCTTTCGGGACCACGAAGAAGATCCGAGCGGCCTCCGCCGAGGAACTGGCGGCCGTGCCGGTAGTCGGGAAGGCGGCGGCGAAG
>CALMHV010000082.1 GCA_937863905.1 uncultured Bacillota bacterium | reverse complement strand
GGCCGCCTCCGCCTGCTCGGCGCTTGGCGCCTTGCCGTGCCACTCGGGGCGGTTCTCCATGAAGCTGACGCCGCGACCCTTGACCGTAGCGGCGATGATGATGCTCGGCCGTCCCCTGGTCGCCTCGGCCTCGGCGCACGCCCGCAGGATGGCCCCCATGTCGTGTCCGTCGATGCTGATGACGTGCCAGCCGAAGGCTCGCCATTTGTCGACCACCGGCTCGATGGCCATGATCTTCTCGACCGGACCATCGATCTGCAGGCCGTTGTGGTCCAGGAAGGCCGTCAGGTTGTCCAGACCGTAGTGAGCGGCGGCCATCGCCGCTTCCCAGATCTGCCCCTCCTGGATCTCCCCGTCCCCCAAGAGCGCGTAGACGCGCCAGGTAGCCTTGTCGAGCCGCCCCGCCAGAGCCAGGCCCACGGCGATGGAGAGGCCCTGGCCCAGCGAACCGGTCGAGGCGTCCACGCCCGGAGTGCCCTTCCTGTCGGGGTGTCCCTGGAGGTGGGAGCCGATGCCCCGTAGGCCCGTCAGCTCGTTGACCGGGAAGAACCCCCGTTCGGCAAGAGCCGCGTAGAGAGCCGGGGCGGCGTGGCCCTTCGAGAGAACGAAACGGTCGCGCCCGGGCCAGTCCGGGTTCTCGGGGTCCACTCTCAGGACGCGAAAGTACAGGGCGGTCAGGATGTCGGCCGCGGACAGCGAGCCCCCAGGGTGGCCGGAGGCGGCCGCGGCAATCATGCGCACAATGTGGCGGCGGATTGCCGCCGCCTTCACCTCAAGTTCCCCTTCGTTCACGACGGTCACGTCCTTTCGCGCAGAACAGCCAGGACAAAGCGGGCCAGGGTGGGGGCGCGCCTCCAGCGAGCCGGCTGGCTCAGAAGGCGCACCAGCCACTCCAGACCGAGGCGGGAGGCCCAATCCGGGGCCCTTTTCCGCCGGCCGCTCAGAACGTCCAAAGAGCCTCCCACCGGCATGGCCACGGCCACCCGGCTCTCCGGCCCCTCGAGCGCGGCCCTTGCCGCCTGGACCCACCGCTCCTGCCGGGGGCTCCCCATCCCGACGGCCACGAACTCGGCTCCCGAGCGAGCCACCCGGCCGGCCACCTGGCGGTCCTCCGAGGCCCCGAAATACCCGTGGTACGTTCCGGCGATCTCAAGACCCGGGTAGTTTTCGCGGCAGCGGCGAGCGGCCTCTTCAGCCACGCCCGGGGCCGCGCCGAGAAAAAAGACGCGCAGCTTCTCGCCGGCGCCCCGCTCCAGGATGTGGCCCAGGAGGTCGCAACCGGCCACCCGCTCGCGCAGGGGCGTCCCCTGCCGCCGGGCGGCCCAGAGCAAGCCCACCCCGTCGGGCACGGCCAGGTCGGCCTGGTCGAGGATGGCCGCGAAGTCGGGCCTGGCGCGGGCGGTCATGATCATCTCCGGGTTGGGCGTGGTGAGGACCCAGAGGCGGCGGGCGGCGCGCTCGCTGGTCGCCTCCGGCCGCGTTTCCCGGGCCGGCCCCTCGCGGGCCACCCGGACCCGCGCCAAGACGGCCTCAGCCGCCCCGTCGAGGGTCACGTCGTCGACCCGGACACCGAGGATCCTGACGCTCGTCATCGTCCGGCGCCTCCGCGAACGACCGACGCGGCCACGTCGAAGTTGCGTTCGGCCAGACGCCTCTGCTCCGCAGCCAGCCCGACGAGACGGGACCTCAGTTCCGCCCGCCCGGCCCAGACCTCCCGGAGGCGCCTCCGCAGGTCCTCGATAGCGCCGGCCGGCCCCACAATGGAGGCCACGGGCTTCTCGCCGAGACGAGCGAGGAAGAAGGCCACCTTGGGGTCGTACTCCACCCCCGCCACCGGAACACCGGCGGCGACACCGAAAATGAGCGCGTGCAGGCGTGTTCCGACGACCAACGCCGCGCGCCCGACCACACCCATCATCTCCCGCGGGTTGAGGCGCTCGCCCAGGACGACGGCAGCGCCCGGCCGGCGCATACGGGCGACGATCATGTCGCAGGCGGTCAGATCGTTCGGAAACTGCATGGGCGCCAGGAGCGGCGTGGCCTCAAGTTCATCGACCGCCCAATCGCCGACGACGGCCAAGAGGTCGGCCTCGTACTCCCGGTTCCAAAGACCCCGCGGCGCCAGAAGCACGAAGGGCCGCGAACCTGAGCCGCCGCCCACCCCGGCCGCCCGCAGGACGGCCTCCGCCCGCTCGGGTGGACACGGCGAGAGGGCGAAGGCCGGGTCGGCGGTGACCTCGGGCGGCCGATCGGTCACCTTCAGTTCCACCAGGGCCCGGGCCGAGGCCTCGTCCCGGACGGTGATGGCCGCCAGGCCGCGCAGGCTCCAAGGAGCCATCGTCCGGCCGATCCAGGAGGTCACGGGGCCCACCCCCTGGGCGAAGATCATGGACGGCGCCCCGGCCCGCCGGGCCAGGGCGAAGAGGGCGAGGTGGTAGGCGAGGTTGCGCCAGCTCGTGGCATCCTGGAGCAGGGTGCCGCCACCGGAGAGGAAGAGGTCCGCCCGCCGGAGAGCCCGCCAGACACCGCGGACGTCGAGCTGGGCGATGGCCTCCACCCCGTGGGCGGCCCGCACGGCCCCCGGGCGACCGGAGACGACCGTGGCCCGAAGGTCCGGCAGCCGGCGCCCCAGGCCCTCCAGAGTGGCCTCGAGCATGGCCTCGTCCCCGGTGTTCCCGAAGCCGTAGTAGCCGGAAACGACGACAGAGGTCACGCTGCCTCGGGTCCCCTTCCGCCGGGGGTCCCCAGGCGCCGGACCAGGGCGGCCAGAACCCAGAGGATGCCGACGGCCGCCAGGCCGACCAGCACCCCGGTCCAGAGACCGTTGAGGCTCCGGATGAGGCTGAGGACGAGCGGCGACCGGATGTGTTCAAAGGAGTTTACCAGGGAGACCTGGCTGACCGCCGCGCCGAGCATCAGCCAGCCAAGGTGCTCGCGGCGGCCGGTGTGGGCGAGCCAACTCCCCAAGACCAGCGACGGATAGCCGATGAACGTCTCCTTCAGGCGAGGACGGGCGTAGAGGACGGCCTCCAGCCACTGCCGCAATCTGAGTTCGAAGCCCAGGAGGGGAACGAGCCGGGTGTTGCCCGACCGCGCGACGTAGAGCACGAGACCCGCCCCGAGGACGCCGGCGACGGCCACGTGCCACACCCTTATCGGCCAACCCGCCAGCCTGAGGATGACCCGAGGCCACGCTCTCGGCTCGGTCTCCCCGGGGAAGCGATACCGCAGCCAGTAGGCGAGACCGGCGACAGGGGGCACGAGATAGGTGAGTTTGACCCCTCGGAAGTACTCGAACTCCAGCATGAAGCGGATGTCGGTCAGGATGGCGGCCACGAGAAGCCCCCCGAGGAGGCTGATGCCCGTCACCACGAGGAGGTCGCCGAAGACCGCCGGCCACGGCCCGCGAGGCTGGGCCGCGGCGGGCCGGGCCGTCGCCGTCCACCGCGCCGCCAGATAGGACAAGGCCAGCGACGGGAAGGCCAGGGCAGCCGTGAGCGCCGCCAACTGTAGACCCAGAGTGCCCCGTCCGGTGGCGGCCAAGGCCGCGATGGCCGCGGCGACCAGGGCCGAGGCGAGCAGGCCGGCCGCGACCCAGAGGCGTCCCCGCGGGCGCAAGGCGAGCCAGCAGAGACCGAGAGCGGCCGACGCGCCAAGACCGAGCAGGGCCGGCGGCGCGGGCCGGGACGGGTTCGGAACGGAGAGCGGCTCAGGCGCTCCAACCTCGAAGCCTTGGCTCTGGAGGAGGGCCACCAGGTCCCGGACGTAGTTGACGTTCAGGGCCAGAAGCGGCGTGTAGTCGAGCCGACCCTGGGCGTCGGGCGGTGGAGCGTAAACGGACCGCCCGTCCCGCGTCACCCCGACCGTAGTGAGCAGGTGCTCGGGGGCGACCAAGTACGGGTGAAGATAGGCCACGCGCAGACCGCGCTCCTTGACGGAGCGGACGATCTTGTCGGCGAGTTCGGCGGGACTCAGGACCTTGACCTCCGGGGCCGTGTAGATACGGACGACCTGGTAACCAAGGCGGCTCGCCACGTAGGAGAGCCCTTTCTGGTCCACGTTCCCGAGTTGCTCTATCGTCTCGAAGACGGCCACGGGCACTCCGAGGCGCTTGACCATGGCCACGGTCTCGTCGAGGCTCCCCGGGTAGCCCAGGACTTCGCTCGAGGAGAAGGCCACCGCCGACAGCGTGACCCGCAGGGAGGCAACGACCGAGGTGAGCGTGGCCTCCACGTCGGCCACGCCCTCCGGGCTGGCGGAGGCCGCCGCGTTGGGCGGACGGGCCATGACCCGCAGTCCGGCCGCCCCGACCCCGGCCCGCTCAAGTTCGGCCGGAAGGAGCCCCAGGCTGAGTTGGACCGCCCGCTCCTTGAGGAGGCTTATCTCGAGCACGGTCAGAGAACCCCGGCGGGTGACGCGGTGCCGGCCGTCGGGCAGATAGGTGGCGGCCGCCTTTTCGAGCCAGCGGCCCACCTCCTGGTCGGCGGTGCAAGCGTAGGTGTACCCGGCCTGGAAGAAGCCTTCGCGGTCGAGGGCCAAAAGGTCGGGGCTCCCGACGCGCCCGGTGGCGATGAGGTCCGCCAGGTCGCGGCCTTCGTACACGCCAAGGTACCCCGACAGGGACAGCCGGTCGAGCGTGGTCCCGGTCCAGGCCACGGCGCCGAGACCCGCCCGCGCCAGCTCGGTCAGGACTTGTTCGGTCCGGTAGCCCTGGCTGCGGGCGAGGAGCTCGACGAGGTCGAGGTCCATGACCAGTTCCACCCGGCGGCTGGCCGACTCCACCCGGACCCTCTCCACAAGGACGGGACCGGCGGAAGCCGCGGCGACCGCGACCAGCAGCCACAGCAAAGTAGTGAGCCTCAGCAATCTTCTCACGGCGGAGACTCTCCTTCGGAAGGCGCAGAGACGCGAGCCGACACTCGGAAGGCAAGCCCGGCGGCGGCGGTAGCCACAAGACCGAGCAGCAGACCCAGGATGAGGCCGTTGACCGTCCGGATGAGACTGAACCAGACAGGGATGTGCAGGTGGGCGAAGGTGTTCGCCACGGAAAGGAGGCCCACCGACGCCAGCACCGTGAGGACCAGGGCGGCCCAGCGCCGCCAGGTGGCCGCCAGCCAGGCGTCGCCCCAGTAGAGCAGGGCGACCAGAGCCGGCCAGCCCACGAGGAACTCCTTGGTCCGGGGGCGGACGAGCAGAATCTCCTGGAGGAACGACCGGAACTTGGTCTCGACGGCCGCGAGAGGCAGGATGGGGAAGTTGCCGCTCCGCATCACCAGCACGATGGCGGCGAGTCCGGCCAAGCCCACTAACGCGGCCTGGCCGAAGGTCGTCTTCTCGCGCAGGAGAAGGCCGACCTGACCGAGCCCCCGCCCGGCCACGGAGGAGGACGCGCGGCCGCGGTCGGGGTAAAGACCGACGAGGCCGAGGAACAGGAAGGCCGACGCCACCGGCGTCGCCAGGAGCGAGAGTTTGATGCCCACCGCCGTCCGGAGGTAGAGCATGAAGGCCGTGTCGGAGGCTCCCGCGAGACCCAGAAGCCCGCCGACGGCCGGCAGGGCCGCGGCCAGGACGGTCCCGACCAGGGCCCGCAGCACCCGGCGACCGGGCGAGGCCGCGCGTAGCCCCCGCTTGAGGACAAGCCAGATGGCGAGGAGCGGGAAGACGAGGCCGGCCACGAAGACCGCCAGCACCTTCACGTCCAGAACGAGGCCACGTCCGCCCGCCAGAAGGACGCCGACCGTGGCCGCCAGCAGGACGGCCAGAACGACCTGGAGCCACCGGGGGCCCCAGGCCCGGCGTCCGGCGGCCTTGTCGACCGCCGCGTCCGCCCCAGGCCTGACGCCCAGCAACCAGAGGGCGCCAAGGGCCGCGGCGGCCCAGACACCGGCGAGCGTGACCGCCACCGCCCAGCGCGGCGGCTGGTAGGCCGTCAGCGGCACGGTCCGGCCGAGGCTGAGCCCCTCACCCTGGAGCGCGGCCGCGACGTCCCGCACCGCGCCGGTCACGGCGCCCAACCAGTCGGCGGGGAAGCCCTCGAAGAAGGCGTCCTCGAAGTAGAGGAAGGTGGCCCGGCGTTCCCTGGCCACCTCCGGGAAACGGCCGGGTTCGACCCGGGTCCAGACCGGCTGCTGCCTCACGCCGCGCCAATCGGCGGCCGCGGCGACCACGTCCAGACCGACCTGAGGCTTGTCGACGACGAAAGGCACACCCAGTTCCCCGAGCCGCCGGCCCACCGCCTCCAGGATGGCCGGGTCGGGCCAGCCGAGAGCGGACGGTCCGTCGAACTT
>CALMHV010000081.1 GCA_937863905.1 uncultured Bacillota bacterium | reverse complement strand
CGGCCCGGCGTTGTTTCCCGGACCAGCGGTGGTATAATTCCCGTATGTTGCCTCACTAGGTCGGACACCGGGTGTGATGCTCGTTTGACGCAGCAGGCGCCCGCCCGCGGCGACCGCGACACCTACCTCCAGGGCGCTTTCACCCTGGCGGCGGCCGCGATGTTCAGTCGCATCCTCGGCGTCGTCTACCGCATCCCCCTGGGCCGCGTCATGGGCGACTACGGGATGGGGCTCTTTGGGGCCGGGTACACGATCTACATGCCCATCCTGGGCATCTCCACGGCGGGCATCAACGTCGCCATCTCCAAGGTCATGGCCGAGAAGATTGCCCGCTCCGACGAACGCGGCGCCTACCGGGCTTTTCGCATTTCCCTCGCCCTGCTCGCGGTCGTCGGTCTGGTCTCGGCCATCGTCCTCGGCTTGGGCGCGCACGCCATCGCGGACCGCGTCATGGGGAACCCCGATGCCTACTACGCCATCCTCGCTCTCGCTCCGGCCATCTTCCTGGTGGCCATCGAAGGTTCCCTGCGCGGCTATTTCCAGGGCTACCAGCGGATGACCCCGCCGGCCATTTCCCAGGTCATCGAGCAGCTCTTCCGGGTGGTCTCCGTGCTCATCCTGGCCTTTGCGCTCCTGCCGCGGGGCAACGCCATAGCGGCGGGAGGCGCGGCCTTCGGGGCCACGGTCGGAGCGGTGTTCGGCTCGCTCTACCTGGTCATCCCGTACTACCTTTCCCGGCGCGACATCGGCCAAAGGGTGGCGGCCGCTCCACCGCCGGCGCCGGATGCCGAGTCGGCCCGGTCCATCGTCCGTCGCATCGTCCTGCTCGCCGTCCCCATCTCCATTGCCGCGGTGGTCGTCCCCCTCTTCGGGGTAGCCGACCTCATCGTCGTGCCGCTGCGCCTCCAAGCCATCGGCTTCTCCGTGAAGGACTCGACGCGGCTCTTCGGACAGCTCTCCCAGATGGCCATGGTCCTCATCAACCTTCCCGCCGTGGTCACCTACGGTCTTCAGACGAGCCTGGTGCCGGCGATCTCCGAGGCCCAGGCTCTCGGAGACAGAGCCGGCATCCGGAGCAAGACCTCGTCGGGCTTGCGGGCCACCTTCCTCATCGCCCTGCCGGCCATGGTCGGACTCTGGCTCCTGGCCACGCCCATCTGCGAACTTCTCTACCGGCACGGCGAGGCCGGCGTGCCCCTGGCGGCCCTGTCGGGCGCGGTGCTCTTCCTCATGGTCCAGCAGACGACGTCAGGTGTCCTCCAGGGGCTCGGGCGCACCGACCTCCCGGTCCGGAACCTCATCATCGGGGCTTTGGTCAAGGGGGTCCTCGCCTGGGTCCTGACGGGTATCCCGGAGTTGAACATCCGCGGGGCGGCCTACAGCACGACGGCCGGGTTCCTCGTGGCCTCTGTCCTCAACGTGTACGAGGTCTACCGGCACGTCGGCTTCAAGGTGGACCTGCCGGCCACGGTTCTCAAACCCCTGGGCGCGTCGGCGGCGATGGGCCTGGTCCTCTTCTTCGGCTTCCCGAGGCTCCTCCTGGCTCTGGGAAACGATGTCGCGACCCTGGCCCTTGTGGCCGGGGGCGGCCTCGTGTACGTCGCGACTCTGCTGCTCCTGGGTGGAATCCGGGAGAGAGACTTCGCCTTCCTCCCGGTCATCGGTGCCCGGCTCGCCCGCCTGTTCAAAGACCTGGGGCTCGTCCGTGAGTAAGGCGGGCGGGAGTTCCCACTTCCCCCTCGACCCGCTGGTGGAACTCATGGACCGCCTCCTGGCCCCGGACGGCTGTCTCTGGGACCGGGCCCAGGACCACCGGTCGCTCCGGTCCTTCGTCATCGAGGAGGCCTACGAGGTCGTCGGAGCCATCGACGGCGGCGACGCCGGGAAGCTCAAGGACGAACTGGGCGACCTTCTCCTCCAGGTGGTCTTCCACGCGGCCCTGGCCCAGCGTGAGGGGACCTTCGACGTGAACGACGTCGTGGCGTCCATCACGGCCAAGCTCCGCCGCCGCCATCCCCATGTCTTCGGCCTAAGCCGGGTGAAGTCGGCCAAGGGCGTGCTGCGCCAGTGGGAGGACATCAAGAAGGCCGAGGCGGCCGAGCCCGCCGAGCCCGCCGAGGCGTCGGAGCCGGGCGACGGCGTCCGGCTTGAGGCTCACCT
>CALMHV010000080.1 GCA_937863905.1 uncultured Bacillota bacterium | reverse complement strand
CGCCCTCCGCCGCGACGGCACGGTCTGGACCTGGGGAGGGAACCGCTACGGCGAGTTGGGCGACGGGTTCACAGACAACCGCACGACCCCGCACCAGGCGCGGGGGCTGACCGACGTGGCCGCCGTAACCGCCGGTGCCCGCTACACGGTCGCCCTCCGCCGCGACGGCACGGTCTGGACCTGGGGGGCAAACTACTACGGCCAACTGGGCGATGGAACTCTGGTCCGGCGGCTGACCCCGGTCCAGGCCCGGGGGCTGACGGACATCGCCTTCGTGTCCGCCGGGGGCGGGTGCACGGTCGCCCTGGGCCGCGACGGCGCGGTCTGGGTCTGGGGCAGCAACGCTTATGGCCAGCTAGGAATCCCGCGCGCGTTCTCGACCGAGCCAGTGAGGGCAGGTAAGCCGTAGCCGAATACGCCGCCGTCGCGAGAGGGCGCCGCCTGCCTTGGTGGGGGGTATAATGGAACCGCCAAACGTACCTCGCAGTAGGCCCTGAATGCATCGAAGGAAGACGAGGGCCCCAAATGACATCATCGGACACGGTCATCAGCACCGCCGGCCTCACCAAGCACTACGGTGATGTCCGGGCCGTCGACGGACTCGACCTTCACGTGCGACGCGGCGAGATCTACGCCTTCCTCGGCCGGAACGGCGCGGGCAAGACGACCACGATCCGCATGCTGCTCGGGCTCGTGCGACCGACCTCGGGCCGGGTCACCGTGCTGGGCACGGACATCGTACCGGGGGCGACGGCCGTCTTCTCGCGCGTCGGCTACCTGGTCGAGGCCGCGGCGGCCTATCCCGACTTGACCGTCCGGGAGAACCTGGACTTGCAGCGGCGACTCATGGGAGCCGGTCGCGAAGCGGTCGGCGAGGCGATGGACCTGCTCGGCCTGTCCGGCTCCGCCGACCGTCGGGCGGGACAGCTCTCGCTCGGCAACAAGCAGCGGCTCTCGCTGGCGCGCGCCCTCCTGCACCGCCCGGCTCTCCTCCTCCTGGACGAACCAGCCAACGGGCTCGACCCGGCGGGCATCATCGAGGTCCGCCGGCTGCTGCGGCGGCTCGCCGACGAGTCCGGCGTCACCGTGTTCATGTCCAGCCACATCCTCGCGGAGGTCGCCCACCTGGCCGACCGCATCGGCATCGTCCACGAAGGCCGACTTCTCCAGGAGTTCGACTACGACGAGCTTCGCGCCAGGACGGGCGCGTACCTCGACATCGGGGTCAGCGAGCCGGACCGCGCCGCCGGCCTGCTGCGCGAGCAGCTCGGCCTCGACCGGATCGAGCCCACGCCCGAAGGCGGGCTGCGCGTCTTCGTCGGGCCCGACCGGGGCCCCGAGATCGCCCGGGCCCTCATCGGCGCCGGCCTCGACCTGACACGCCTCGTGCCCGTGCAAGAGGACCTCGAATCCTACTTCATGCGGCTGACCGGAGGTGGCTCGTAGATGCTCGGCCAGGTGATCGCCACCGAGTTCCTCAAGCTCCGGCGCGCCAAGATCACGTGGCTCACCGCCCTCGGCATCGCGATTGGTCCGCTGCTTGGTGGCCTGTTCATGTGGATACTGCAGGAGCCGGGGCGCGCGGAGCGACTCGGCCTGATCGGTCAGAAGGCGCAGTTCTTGGGCCAGACGGCGGACTGGCCGACCTACTTCGCGCTGCTCGCGCAGATGACGGGGATCGTCTCCGTGGTGCTCTTCTCGCTCGTGACGGCGTACGTCTTCGGCCGGGAGTACTCGGACGGGACCGCCAAGAACATGCTCGTTCTGCCGGTGACCCGCGCCTGGTTCCCGGTGGCCAAGTTCCTGGTCGTCCTGGTGTGGTGTGGCTTGCTGACGGTCGTGATCATCACGGTGGGCTTCCTCGTCGGCCTGGCGCTCAAGCTGCCCGGGTTCTCGGCGACCCTCGCGGCGGCTTCCGTGGGCGAGATACTGCTGGTCGCGTTCCTGGGCTACCTGCTGATGCCGGTGGTCGCCTGGATCGCGGCCCTCGGCAAAGGCTACCTGGCGCCTCTCGGCTTCGCGCTCCTGACGCTCCTGCTGGGGATGGGGCTCGGGGCCACCGGCTGGGGCAAGTGGTTCCCGTGGTCGATCGTGCCGCTCTTCGCGGGTATCGCGGGACCGCGGACCGAGACGCTCGCGGCCGGCAGCCTGGTCGTCATCGCCTTGACGTGCGCCGCGGGCGTCGCGGCCACCATCTGGCAGTTCACGTACGCCGACAACCACCAGTGATGCCTGCCAGCCCACCAAGCATTCCTGCCTAGGCTGGGGTATAATCGAACCACCAAGCGCGCCTCGAGGCCAGCCCTCAATGCCATCGGTCGGAGGGGAGTCTATGCGTCTCTCACCTGACAACACCCGTAAGCTAGTTAGCATTGCCCGCAAGCACGGCGCCGTGAAGGCCGCCCTTTTCGGGTCGTTTGCTCGCGGGGTTGGAGCGACAGCTGAGGGAGGAGCTTGCATCCTCTAGTCCTTGAGCGGGTGATGGCAGAAAGGAAGCCCGGCGATATCGGCCCCTAGCCTGCAGTCCACCCCCAGCTTCGGAACAACCCCGAAT
>CALMHV010000079.1 GCA_937863905.1 uncultured Bacillota bacterium | reverse complement strand
CGGAGGTGCCCCTGTTGGAGGCCATCGCCAGAAAGCCGCTCCACCCCGCCTACGCTGAGCTGAGGGCCAGACTCGATGAGTTCCCCCTCGGCGCCCCGCCCCACGAGAGCCTCGACGGCATCCTGACCGAGCTCTTCACGCCGGAGGAGGCGGCCGTGGCCGCCAAGCTGCCGCAGCTGCCGGCCCCGCTCCCGGAGATTGCCGCCGGCCTGGGCCTGGCCCCCGCCGCTGTCCAGGCCATCCTCGAGCGCCTGGCTGACCGGGGCGTCGTCTTCGCCTTCGTCCGGGAAGGCGGCACGTTCTACTCGCTGCTTCCCCTCGTCCCGGGCATCTTCGAGATGCAGTTCATGAAGGCCGAGAACACCCCGCGAACCATGCGCCTGGCCCAACTCTTCAACACCTACTACTACGCCGGGTGGGGGCAGAGCCTGTCGAAAACTACGACCCCCTTCCCGCGAGTCGTGGTCGTGGAACGGCAGATTCCCACGGGTGTCGAGGTCCTGCCCTACGAGAAGGTCTCCGAACTGGTGCGTTCGGCTCGGTCCGTGGCCCTGGCCAACTGCTACTGCCGGCACGAGGCCAACCTGCTGGGGCACGGGTGCGGCGCCCCCCTGGATGTCTGCATGGTCTTCGGACGCTTCGCCCAGTTCACGGCTGAGCGCGGGTTCGCCCGGCTGGTCAGCGCGGAGGAGGCCATCGCCGCGCTGGATCGCGCGGAAGAAGCCGGCCTCGTGCACTGCACCGACAACTGCCAGGAGCGCATCAACTTCATCTGTAACTGCTGCGGCTGCTGCTGCGGCATCCTGCGGGGCATCACCCACCTCAAGCGCCCCACCGCCGTAGCCACTTCGGCCTACATCGTCGACTTCAACCAGGACGAGTGCGCCGACTGTGATGCCTGCCTGGACCGCTGCCAGGTGAAGGCCATCGTCCGGACCGACGAGGGGGTCCGCGTGGACCTCGATCGGTGCATCGGCTGTGGCGTCTGTAACCTCGTCTGCCCCACGGACGCCCTCAAGATGAAGAAGCGGCCGACCCCGCCGGTGGTGCCGAAGAACTGGCGCGAACTCCAGATGACCATGATGACCGAGAAGGCCGCGCGCCAGGGGTAGCGCGCCGGCCCGGGACTCAGTTGAGACCGTGAGGAGTCGACATGCACGAGACCGGACTGGCTAGTCGGTTCGTCCAGGCCGCCTTCGAGGAGGCCGCCAGGCGTGGCGCTGCCCGCGTCCTGACGGTGTCGGCTCGGATCGGGGCGCTCCAGGCGGTGGACGTGGACCACCTTGTCTCCGACTTCGACGAGCTGGTCCGGGGAACGCCCCTGGCCGGAGCCCGCCTCATCGTGGAGAGGGTCCCGGCCACGTCCGAGTGCCTGGACTGCGGGGCGACGGGTCCCGGCGAAGGAGAGGCCGAACCTTGCCCGGCTTGCTCCGGCTGGCGACGCGAGACGATCACGGGGCTGGAGTGCGAGCTGACCGCGCTGGAGATCGAGTGAGCGGGCCGTCCTGGCGCGCCGGCCAGCGTGAGCTGGACCTGGTCTTGGGGGACATAACCCGCTTTGCCGCCGAGGCCATCGGCAACGCGGCCAACGCGCGGTTGGCCGGCGGAGGCGGTGTGGACGGGGCTATCCACCGCGTGGGCGGGCCGGCCATCATGGAGGAGTGCCGCCGCATCCGGGGAGGGTGCCCGACCGGGCAGGCCGTCGTGACCACGGCCGGGAACCTGCCGGCCCGCTACGTCATCCACGCCGTGGGTCCGGTCTGGCGGGGCGGCGAGGCGGGGGAGGCCGGGCTCCTGGCCTCCGCCTACGAGAACACCCTGGGGCTGGCGGCGGCCCGCGGGGTCCGCACCTTGGCCCTTCCGTCGATAAGCACCGGGGTCTACGGCTACCCCCTGGAACTGGCGGCGCCCATCGCCCTCGGGACCGTGGCGGATTTCCTTCGGCAAGACTCCTCGCTCGAGCGCGTGACCTTCGTCCTCTTCAACGCGGAGACGATGGCCGTCTACGCGAAGGCCCTGGAGGCCCTAACCTAGGAGATCGGTATCGACACGGCCCGGCCGGCCTTGAAGGTCCAGACTTCGGCTACGCCGGCTTGCCTGAGGACCTGCTCGGCCTCGGTGAAACCTCGGCCGACCTGGTCCGGGTCGTGGGCGTCCGAGCCGACGACCAGCTTCAGGCCCAGGCGGACGGCCAGGGCGAGATGTTCCCGGCTCAGGTAGGGGCGCCCCCAGGTGGCCAGGCCCCCCGTGTTGTACTCCAGGGCCACGTCGTGCCGGGCCAGGGTCTCCAGGGTCCGGGCCATCTCCTCTTGCCAGACCTCGCCGACCGGACCGCTGGGCGAGCCCGCCTCGAACTTCAGCGGCGCCTCGATGTGGCTCACGCTCTGAAAGAGACCGGTCGCCACGGCCTTGCGCATCTCCCCGAAGTACCGGCGCGCGAACCACGCCGGTCCCCCGCAGGCTTCCGCGGCGGCATGGAGGGTTTGGGGCGTGAAGTCCCAAGGGCTATCGTGCATCGCGTGGTGGGAGCAGTTCAGGGCGTCGATGGTCACTCCGGCGGCCTCGGTGCGACGGTGGAGTTCGGCCACGAGGCGCTCGGTCTCGGCCAGACGCCCACCTAGGATATCGACCTCGAAGCCGAGCGACACGCCGGCCGTGCGGACCTCCTCGAGGAAGGCCTCGAGGGAGCCGTCGTCGAGCGCCAGCCCCACGGCCTTCGAGACCGGTGGGAACTCCCGGCTCGGACCGGCCGTCTGGCGGAACGCGTATCCCTCGGGCAGGGGCGCGTGCTCGCGCAGGCTTAGGGTCAGGCCTCCGGCTTCGGCCGCCTGCCGCATCGACCGGATGTCGGCTCCCGGCGCGGAGTGGCCGCTGTGCTGGGTGTGGACGTGGTTGTCGACCCGCAGGCTCATTGGCCTCGTCCGGGCGGTTCGCCGTCGCCGTCGGCGTCCCAGGAGGCGTTGGCCGCCTGGCGGTACGTCTCGTCCGGGGCGAGGGGGCGGTCGAGGGTCTCCTGGGTCGCGGGGGAGAGCCGCCCCTGAGTGACGATCTCGAGGCCGGCCTGACGAACGGCCGCGAAGAACCAGGCGAACGGACCGTTGGGGCGATAGGCGCGGCCAAAGGCCTCACCGCCACCCACGAGAATGGTCGCCGCGAGACCCTTCCCGCCGCCGGTCAGGTAGCGCATGTGCTCCAGCAGGGCGCCGAAATGGAGGCGTTCGGGGAAGCCGCAGTTGGCGATGAGGACGGTCCGCGCGCGCCGGGTTCCCTGGCGGAGAGGATGGCCGGTCCGGTCCCCGTACTGCTCCATCCGCGGCTCGAGGAGGGGAAGGGTCCGTTCGACCAGCCGCTTCAGCAGGGCCGTCATGCCAAAGTGGTACAGCGGGGTGGCGTAGACGACGTAGTCGGCCTGTCGCCAGAGTTCCAGGACCCGGGTCATGTCGTCCTCTTGGCAGCAGCGGCCGGGTGTGCTCGACCAGCAGGCGAAACAGCCAAGGCAGAACTTGATGTCCAGGTCGCGGACGACAAGGACATCGGTCTCGGCCCCGGCCTCCCGGACACCCTCTAGGAACGGGGTCAGAATGGCCTGGGTGTTGCTCTTGAGCCCGCGCGGGCTCCCGTTCAGGACCAGGACCTTCGTCACGGTGAGATTCCTCCTGCCGCCCCGACCGTCTGGAACGGGCCGGAGCGTTGGGTGATTCCCCAGGTCAGGTCTCCTCTCCTCTAGGCGGGCCGCAGCGGCGAGGCCTGCATAGGCCGGCCGCTCCAGCCGGAGGCTATGGCCTGTGGATACCGAGGTCATCATCGTCGGGGCGGGTCCGGCCGGAAGCACGGCGGCGAGACTTTGCGCGTCGGCCGGCCTGGACACCGTCATCGTTGACCGGGCGACCTTTCCGCGGGAGAAGCCCTGCGGTGGTCTGCTGTCGGTGCGAGCCGCCGCGGGCGTGGCCCGAATCTTCGGCTTGGGCGCTGAGCCTGACCCGCCCCTCGGCGCCGCCAGGTCCGGTCTGGCTACGCACTTCCACCGGATTGGCCGGGACGCCCGGTGGAGGGACTACCGCTACCTGGCCGCGGAAGCGGGCCGGCCCCTGGGGTATGTCACCCGCCGGACCGTGCTGGATGCTCGCTTGCTCGACCTGGCGGCCAAGACCGGGGCGCGACTGTTCTGCGGCACCGAGGTCGTGGCCTGGGGGCAGGACGAGGAAGGAGTCTGGGTCTCCGTCCGCGAGGCGGTCGGTTCGCCGGCGTCCCCGCGGCCGGTCCTCCTCCGAACGCTGCGGGCCCG
>CALMHV010000078.1 GCA_937863905.1 uncultured Bacillota bacterium | reverse complement strand
TGACACTCTTTCCCTACACGACGCTCTTCCGATCTGCGCGGCCCAGACTGGGCCGCCGGTCGCGGGCAGCGCCGCTCCGTCCGGCGTGGCGGACAGGAGCCAGAGCGTGGCCCGGCCGCCCAACCGCGGATCCAGGGCCACGACGAGCGCGCCCGAAAGGAGCAGGTTCGAGACGAAACCGAGGACGGCCGGCAGGTCCGGGCGAAGCCAGCGCCTCACGCGGAGTTCGACCGCCTTCCGCCGCCGGACCCGCCGATGACCGCGAAGAACACTCCCTCGGCGTCGTCGGGCGGCAGGCCGAAGGCTCCGGCCAGTTCCTCAAGCCGTCCCTCGGCTGCCACGGCGCCCCGATGCATGATCACCAGGCGCGTGCAGGCGTCAGCCACGAGGCTCAGGCTGTGACTGGACAGCAGGACTCCGCGACCCGAGGTCCGCTTGTCGTTGAGCCACCGCTTGAAACCCTGCTGAGCCTCGGGGTCGAGACCGGAAGTCGGTTCGTCCATCACCAGGAACCTCGGATCGTGGACCGTCGCGGCCACGATGAGGAGTTTGCGGCGCGTGCCGGTGGAGTACGTTCCCGCAGGCCGGTCGAGCGTCTCGCCCGCGAGGTCGAGACGACCGGCGAGTTCGGCCGCCCGGTGTCGGGCGAGGGGGAGCGGCACGGAGTAGAGCCTGGCAACGAAGTCGAGGTACTCCCGTCCGGTCAGGCGCCCGTAAACGGGAAAGGCGTCGGGTACCACGCCCACCTCCCGGCGGGCGGCCATTCCCTCCCCCTCACCGTCCCACAGCCCGTGCCCGGATACCGTGACCCAGCCCCGGTCCGGACGCAGCACGCCCGTGAGCATCCGCAGGGTGGTCGTCTTCCCGGCCCCGTTGAGCCCGACAAGGCCGACAACCTCCCCCGGCCGGACCTCCAGGCTTACTCCGGCGACGGCCCTCACCTCCCCGTAGGAGAGGTGAAGGTCCAGGCCGACGAGTCCTCCCGTAAGGGATGCCGCTGGAGGGAGTGGCGGCGGGGGCGCGGGCAAGGGCGCGGGGAGAGGCGCAGGGCAGGGCGCGGGGAGAGGCGCAGGGCCGAATGCGGGCAAGACCGAAGCCTCGCGGACAAGCCCTTTCAGGGCCACTGCGACTTCTTCCGGTGCGTCCACGCTGAGGACGACCTCCCGGACCGCCGCTCGAACCGGCCGGGGACCGAACCGGAGACCCTCTCCTCTGAAGACCACATCGCACGGGGACGCGAGCCTGAGGCGCAGGACGGGCCCGGCGCCGCGGACAAGCTGCAGTTCACCGCGGTCCGGCGACCACTGGCACCGGGTACCCCTCCGGCCACGCTCGCCCGGCGCTTCCTCCAGGCTCACGCCGCGCACGAGCTTCAGGGGAAACCCGTACCGGTGATTGGCCGAGCGAAGCCACGCCACCTCAAGGCGGTCCGGCAACAGGCGAACGCCGGCTCCCCGGAGCTCGCCCACCGTGACCCGGCCCAGAAACCATGGAACGAGAAAGACGGCCCCCGCCAAGACTTTCCACGGACCTTGCAGAAGGGCCAGCCCGATGACCGAGACTACGGTCGCCTCGACCCAAGACATGGTCACGAGGGCCCCGTAGAACTCCAACTGGCGGGAGACCGTCTTGCGGGCCGGGAAAAAGCGGTCGGTGCCGTCGGCCAAGGCCGTCCCCCCTCTGAGGGCGTCGGGTTCGCACGCCGGGATTTCGGAGCGGGCCAGCCCGTTCCTCCATAAATGGATAGACGCTCCTGTCTATCCTGCAGGAACCAGGAGACCACCGAGAAACGAATCTACCCCGTCCCGAGCCAGACCCAAGAAGAGGAGGCCCGCCTGTCCTTGACCACCGGCCCGCAAGTCTGGCCTTTCCTGAGACCGTTTCTCCTGGGTCCTTACCGCCTACCCGACAGCCTCACGCACCGCGAGGTCGTGGCTCGTCTCGGACGTCTCGTCCGCTCCCACTATCCCTACCTGACCCCGAAGGGAATCCGCTGGGAGGAAGCCGAGACCTCCGCCCTGGCCATGGCCGACCGGACGACCGACGAGACGGCCCTCGCCCGCGTGCTGGCCGATCTTGTAGCCGTCCTGAGGGACGGGCACGCCACTGTCGACCACGATTCGTTGCGGACAGCCTTCGGTTACACGCCCGGCCTCCTT
>CALMHV010000077.1 GCA_937863905.1 uncultured Bacillota bacterium | reverse complement strand
GGCCCTGGAAGCTTGAGAGGACCGGGGCGGGCCGTCATGGCCCGCCCCGCTTTGGAAAGGAGACTTCCACGTGAGCGAAGAGATTTCCGCCCTCAAGGTCAAGGAACTCCGCGAGAGCACCGGGGCGGGTATGATGGACTGCAAGAGGGCCCTGCAGGAGCGCGGCGGTGACTTCGACAAGGCCGTGCTCTGGCTCAGGGAGAAGGGGATTGCCAAGGCGGCCAAGCGGGTGGGCCGGGAGGCCAAGGAAGGCCTCGTCGAGGCCTACATCCACCTTGCCGGCCGGATTGGCGTTCTCGTTGAACTCAACAGCGAGACCGACTTCGTGGCCAAGAACGAGATGTTCAAGGCGTTCGCCCACGACCTGACCCTGCAGATAGCGGCGATGAAGCCGAGTTGGATCGGCCCGGAAGACGTCCCGGCCGACATCCTGGAGACCGAACGGGAGATAATCCGCAAGCAGGCTATGGCCGAGGGCAAGCCGCCCGCGGTCGTCGACCGCATCGTGACTGGGCGCCTCGACAAGTTCTACGAGGAGCGTTGCCTTCTCCGTCAGCCATCCATCAAGGAGAACGAGCGGCGGGTCGGCGACATCCTTGCCGACCTCCGTGCGCGCATCGGCGAGAACATGGGCATCCGGCGTTTTGTGCGGTTCGAGGTCGGGGGAGAGACGGTCATGGCCGAGTCGAAGACGCCGGCCGTCGGCGCGGAATGAGCGCCGCCGGTGCCCCACCCGTGTATCGCCGGGTCCTGCTCAAATTGAGCGGGCAGGCGATGGCTGGCGAGTCGGGGACGGGCATCGACCCGGAGGTGGTCACCTCCATCGCCGGCCAGATCGGGGACGCGGTTGGCCTGGGGACTCAGGTGGCCGTGGTCGTCGGCGGCGGGAACCTCTGGCGGGGCCGGGAGGGCGCCTCCCGAGGGATGGACCGGGCCACGGCCGACTATATGGGCATGCTGGCCACGGTCATCAACGCTTTGGCCCTCCAGGACGCCCTGGAGAAACTGAGCGTGGCGTCGCGCGTCCAGACGGCCATCGAGATGAAGGAGATCGCCGAGCCCTACATCAGGCGGCGCGCCATGCGCCACCTGGAGAAGGGCCGCGTCGTCATCTTCGCCGCCGGGACCGGCAACCCGTTCTTCTCGACGGACACGGCGGCCGCCCTGCGCGCGGCGGAGATTGAGGCCGACCTCATCCTCATGGCCAAGCAGGGCACGGACGGCGTCTACGACCGCGACCCCAACCGGGTCGCGGGCGCCAAGAAGTACGAAGAACTCGGCTACCTGGAAGTCCTGAACCGCGGGCTCGGGGTCATGGACGCAACGGCTACCTCCCTCTGCATGGACAACCACATCCCTATCCTCGTCTTTGACCTTGGCCGGAAGGGGAACATCGTCAGGGCAGTAGCCGGGGAGAGAATCGGAACCCTGGTGAGGGGGGAACCTGCAAAGTGATCGAGGAGATCATTTCTGAGACCGAGGGCAAGATGAAGAAGACAGTGGAGTTCTTCCGGAAAGAACTCTCCACCCTGAGGGCTGGTCGGGCGACCCCGGCCATGATCGAGAAGATTCTGGTCGACTACTACGGCACGCCCACGCCCATCCACCAGCTTGCGACCATCAGCGTCCCCGAGGCCCGGCTGCTTGTCATCCAGCCTTGGGACAAGACGCAGATCGTCGCGGTCGAGAAGGCCATCTCCAAGTCCGACCTGGGCATCCACCCGCAGAGCGACGGACACCTCATTCGCCTGGCCGTGCCCCAACTGACGGAGGAGCGGCGCAACGAATTGGCCAAGGTCATCCGGAAGAAGGCCGAAGAGGAAAGGGTCGCCCTCCGGAACCACCGCCGGGAGTCGAATGAGTTCCTGAAGGACATGGGCAAGGAGGGCGAGGTCTCCGAGGACGACCGCGACCGCGGCCTGGAGGAGATCCAAAAGCTCACCGACAAGCACATCGCGGAGATAGACAAGCTCCTGGCGGCCAAAGAGAAGGAGCTAATGGAGGTTTGACCGGCGCCGTTCCTGCCGGTCTGCCGAGCGATCTGGTCGGTCTGGCCTCGGCCGTGGCCGAGGCTCGGGCCCAAGCCGCGGGGTGGGCGGTCATATCGGTGTGGACCCGTCCTCCGTGGCCCGGTGATGGTTTCGGCCAGACGCGCGTGGTGAGGCTCAGGGCCGGCGACCCGGGCCGTCTCGAGCTGACCCTGGCCCGGGAGGGGTACGCCCGGCAGGGGGAAGACCGGGACCGCGCCTAGCGGGCGTTCGGCTGGCAAGGGGGAGAAGCCTTGGAGGAGCCAAAGGTACCCAGGCACGTGGCCATCATCATGGATGGGAACGGGCGCTGGGCGCAGCGGCGCAACCTTACGCGGGCCGAGGGGCACCGGGCCGGCATGGCGGCCCTGCGTCGCGTCGTCGAGGCCTGCGACAAGCTGGGCATCGAGGTCCTCACCGTCTACGGGTTCTCCACGGAGAACTGGAAGCGCCCCCGGAGCGAGGTCACGGTTCTTATGGACCTCCTCCTGGAGTGGATTCGCAAGGAACGCGACGAACTCATCCAGCGGAACATCCAAGTCCGGGTGATCGGCGGGCCGGGACGTCTCCCTCCGCGCACCAGGCAGGAGCTGGACGAACTCGTGTCCGCCACCAGCGGCAACACGGGTCACGTGCTCTGCCTGGCCCTGAACTACGGGGGGCGGCGAGACATAACCGAGGCCGCGCGCCGTCTGGGCGAGCGTGTGCGGCGGGGGGCGATGGACCCCGCCGACATCGACGAGTCGGCGGTGGCCGGGGAACTGATGACCGCCGGCTTGCCCGACCCGGACCTCCTCATCCGCCCGAGCGGCGAGATGCGCGTGTCGAACTTCCTCCTCTGGCAGATGGCCTACGCGGAACTCTGGTTCACTCCGGTTCTCTGGCCTGACTTCGGGGCCGAGCAGCTTGAGGAGGCGATCCGGGTCTACCAATCACGGGACCGCCGCTACGGCGGCCTGCGCGAGGAGGAACCCTAATGCTGGCCACCCGCGTCGCCAGCGCGGCGGTCTTCGGACCTTTGCTCGTGGTCGCGGGCTACTTCGGCGGCCCTCTTCTGCTAGCGGTGACGGCGTTCGTCGTGGTCGTGGGGCTGCTTGAGGCGGACCGTCTCTTCCAGCCGCTCGGCGCCAGGGCCTGGCCGGCCCTGACCATCCCGTTCGGTCTGGCCTTCGTGGTCCTGGCCTACCTTGGACGCACCGACCTCTACCCGGTGACGTTGACCGTCGCCGTCCTCAGCCTGGTCACGGCGCCTGCTGTCTGGCCCTCGCGGGTGAAGGGTCTGGACGGGGTGGCTTCGGTCTTCATCCTGGTCTACCTGGCCTGGCTCGCGTCCCACTTCATCCTCCTCCGTCAGGAGGGAGGGGTAGCCCCCTTCTTCGTGGGTCTTGTCGGCACGTGGGCCTTCGACTCGGGGTCCTACTTCGCCGGCAAGGCTTGGGGGCGGCACAAGCTCTCCCCGAGGGTCAGCCCGGGCAAGTCGGTGGAGGGCCTGCTCGGAGGTATCGCGGTCGGGGCCGTGGTGCTGGTCTGGCTCGGATTGGCCTGGCTCAAGGTGACCGCCCTCCAGGCGATCGTGCTGGCCGTGGTCGTGATGGCCGCGGCGCAGTTCGGTGACCTCGCCGAGTCGGCCCTGAAGCGCCAGGCCGGGGTGAAGGATTCGGGAACGCTGATTCCGGGGCACGGCGGCGTTCTGGATCGGTTCGACAGTCTTCTGGCCGTCATGCCGGCCGTGTACTATCTTTGGGTGCTCTGGTTGGGGGCCTAGGCGTGAACGTGGACGCAGACAGACAGCCTGCCTGGTTTGTCCGGTGGCGGCCGGTCTTGGCCGGACTCGGCTGGATTGCCGGCATCATCCTCTTCTACCTGGCCATCAAGTACGTCCTGCCGTTCGTCGCCCCGTTCGTCATCGCCGTGGTCCTGGCCGTCCTCATCGACCCGACGGTGAACGGGCTGGAGGAGAGAGTGCACCTTCCCCGGGGTTGGGCGGTCGCGCTCACGCTTCTGTTTTTCCTGGCCCTTCTGGTCGGCCTCCTCCTCTTCGGGGTGGGGACGGTCGTCGTCCAGCTCGGGCAGCTGGCCAAGGACCTTCCCGACCAGTACCTCAAGGTCATCGCGTGGAGCGAGTCGGTCCTGCAGTGGGCGGCCGAGGTCTTCCGCGGTCTCCCGTCCGATTTCGTGGAGGCGACGAGCCAGACCATCCGTTCGAGCTTCCAGTCGATCTCCTCGGGTGTCCAGACGCTGGTGAAGGCCTTAATCGGCGGCCTGGCCGCCATCCCGTCCGCCTTCCTGGTCGGCGTCATCTCCTTGGTGGCGACGTTCTTCCTGAGCCGCGACAAGGACCTGATCGGCCAGACACTGCTCCGCTTCCTGCCGGCGACCTACCGCAGCCGCGTCGTCGAGGTCAACCGGGACGTGGTCAGCTCGGCCATCGGCCTCATCAAGGCCCAACTGACTCTGGTGGCCATGAGCCTGGTCATCCTCGTCGTCGGGCTGCTCCTGCTGGACGTGAGATACGCCTGGCTGGTGGGCCTGGTCGCCGGGCTCCTTGACGTCCTCCCGGCCGTCGGCCCGACCGCCGTCCTCGCGCCCTGGGCCATCTACTGCCTCCTCGACCACAACCCGGGTCTGGGCATCGGGCTTCTCGTGCTCATCGCCGTCGTGTCGATCTTCCGCCAGGTAATGGAGCCGCGCATCGTCGGGCAGCGGCTTGGCATCCACCCCATCCTGACCCTCCTGGCCCTGTTTCTCGGACTGAAGCTGCTGGGGCCGTCGGGGATCGTCATTGGCCCGCTCGCGGCCATCATCGTCAAGGCCATCATCCGCTCCGGCCAGAGCCCGCCGCGGCCCCGGCCCAAGACCTGGCGGCGGCGTGACGCCGTCGCCGAGGAGAAGCCCGCCGGAGGGACGGGGTCTTGAAGCGGGTCGTCATCCTGGGTTCGACCGGTTCCATCGGGCGCCAGGCCCTTGAAGTGGCCGCGGCCTTTCCCGACCATCTCCGGGTCGTCGGCCTGGCGGCTGCGGCATCGGACCTCTTCGCCGAGCAGCTCACGCGTTGGCGCCCGG
Organism: uncultured Bacillota bacterium; assembly: GCA_937863905.1. Taxonomy (GTDB): domain Bacteria; phylum Bacillota; class Sulfobacillia; order UBA995; family UBA9673; genus CALMHV01. The sequence continues at coordinate 7,988 of CALMHV010000077.1, read as the reverse complement.
ATGTCGCCGCCCTGGTCGATCCGGAGGCGTCCCGCCGGGCCGCTCTGGCGTCTGGGCGGGCCGTCCTCGCCGGGCCGGAGGGCGTGACCGCCGTAGCCGTCTGGCCTGAGGCCGACCTGGTCCTAAACGCCATCGTGGGCTTCGCCGGCCTGGCCCCGACCCTGGCGGCCATCGAGGCCGGCAAGGACGTGGCCCTGGCCAACAAGGAGCCCATCGTCGCCGCCGGGGGGCTCATCCTGGCCGCGGCCGGCCGTCGCGGGGTGCGCGTCTTCCCCGTCGACTCCGAGCCCAGCGCCATCTTCCAGCTCCTTGGGGACCGGCCGGCCGCGGACGTTCGGCGCGTCATCCTGACCGCCTCCGGGGGACCGTTCTACGGCCGCCCCGCCGACGAACTCGCCGGCGTGACGGCGGCGGAGGCTCTCCACCACCCGACCTGGCGGATGGGTCCGAAGATCACGGTCGACTCGGCCACCTTGATGAACAAGGGTTTCGAGGTCATCGAGGCTTCCTGGTTCTTCGACCTCCCGGTGGACCGTATCGAGGTCCTCATCCACCGGCACAGCCTCGTCCATGCTCTGGTGGAACTCACCGACGGGGTCATCCTGGCCCACCTCGGCCCGCCCGACATGCGCTACCCCATCCAGTACGCCCTGACCTATCCGACCCGCCGGCCGGCTCCCTGGCCGGGTCTCGACCTCGCGGACGCCCCGCCCCTGGAGTTCCGCAGGCCGGATAGCAGCGGCTTTGGTTGCTTGCGTTTGGCCTATCAGGCGGGTAGAATAGGGAAGAGTTTGCCGGCGGTCCTCAGCGCGGCCGACGAGGTGTTCGTGGCGGACTTTCTCGGCGGCCGTATCGGCTTCGGCGACATCCCCCGGCTCCTTGGGGACGTCGCCGCCGGCCACGAACCCTTCCGCATAGCGACCATGGAGGACGCGGTCCGGGCTGACGCCCTCGGGCGGCAAGCGGCCCGGGAGGCGACGCGGACCCTGGCGCGCTAGGCTGATTATCCCGCAGGTTCGGGGGGGCGTCTTACGTGGCTTTCCTCACCCTGGTGTCCTCGATGCTGGTCTTCGGCCTCCTTGTCCTGGCCCACGAGTTCGGGCACTTCGTCGCCGCCAGGCGTGTGGGCATCGGGGTCAAGGAGTTCTCCATCGGGTTCGGGCCGCGCCTTGGCGGGTGGTCCCGCGGTGAGACGACCTACTCGGTCCGACTCTTCCCCTTGGGCGGCTACACGGTCATGGTCGGCGCCGAACCCGACGAGCCGGTCACCGAGAAGAGCTACAACGTCAAGTCCGTGGGCCAGCGCGCTCTGGCCATCGCCTCCGGTCCCCTGATGAACTTCGTTCTCACCGTCGTGCTCTTCGCCACGATGTTCGCCGTCTTCGGCCTGCCGGTCAAGGCGGATCTCTCGTCGACGGCCATCGGCCAGGTCATCCCGGGCTACCCCGCCGAGCGGGCCGGCGTCCAATCGGGCGATGTCCTCCTTTCGGTGGACGGCCAGGCTTTGACGGACTGGAGTTCCTTAGACAAGGCCATCGCCGGGTCGCTCGGCCGGGAAATCACCCTGGTCCTCCGCCGCGGGCAGGAGACGGTGACCGTGAAGGTGACGCCGGCCCAGGATCCGGAGGTCCCGACAGAGGGCGTCATCGGCGTGACGCCGCCCCTCATCTACACGCGGGTCGGCCTGGGCCGGGCCATCGTCGAGGGCTTCACCGAGACCTGGCGCGTCCTGGTAGCCTGGCTCGGCGCGCTGGTCGGCTTCATCACCCGGAAGGTCCCGCTGGACCTGGCCGGGCCGATCATGACCGTGAGGTTCATCGGCTCGACGGCAAAGTCCGGCCTCGCCAACCTCATGTACCTAGCCGGATTTCTTAGCCTGAACATCGGGCTCTTCAACCTTCTGCCCCTGCCGGCCCTCGACGGCGGCCGCCTCACCTTCCTGGCCTACGAGGGCATCACCGGCCGGCGGCCTGACCCCCACAGGGAGAGCCTCATCCACTTCATCGGCTTCGCGGCCCTCATCCTCCTGATGATCCTGGTCACCTACCGGGACATCCTGAGGTTGTAGGGGCCCCCAGGCCCGAGAAGGAGGGCCGTCACCGTCGAGACCAGGGACGCTAGGAAGTCCAGGGTGGTCCGCGTCGGGGGGCTGATGATCGGCGGAGGCTGGCCGGTCAGCGTCCAGACCATGGCTAAGACCGACACCAGACAGGTCGGCCCGACGCTGGCGGAGATAGGGCGGGTCGCCGCCTTAGGCTGCGAGCTCGTGCGGCTGGCCGTGCCGGACGAGGCGGCGGCCGGGGCCCTGGCCGCCATTAAGCGGGAAAGCCCCCTGCCCCTGGTGGCCGACATCCACTTCGACTACCGCCTGGCCCTTCTCTGTCTTGAGGCCGGCGTGGACAAGCTTAGGCTCAATCCGGGGAACATCGGCTCCGCCGAGAAGGTGCGGGCCGTCGCCCGGGCCGCGGCCGAGCGCGGGGTGCCCATCCGCGTCGGCGCCAACGCGGGCTCGCTGGAAGCCGAGGCCCGCCGGAGGGCGGGTGGCGACGTGGCGCGGGCCCTCGTCGAGTCGGCCCTGGAGCAGGCCCGGCTCCTGGAGGAGGCGGGCCACCACGACATCATCGTCGCCGTCAAGGCCTTCGACCTCGGAGTGATGACCGCCGCCTACCGCGAGATGGCCCGGCGGACCGACTACCCCCTGCATCTCGGGGTGACCGAGGCCGGGTGCGGGCTCGCCGGGACGGTCCGGTCCGCCGCCGGCATCGGGGCGCTGCTCCTGGACGGAATCGGCGACACGATCCGGGTCTCGCTGACCGGGCCTCCGGACGAGGAGGTCCGCGTCGGACGCGAACTTCTCCTGGCCACGGGAAGGCGGACCGGGCTCATCGTCGTCTCCTGCCCGACCTGCGGCCGCGGCACGGTGGACCTCCTGCCCATCGTGGAAGAGGTCAAGGCCGCCCTGGCCGGCCTGGAGGTCCCGCTCCGCGTGGCCGTCATGGGCTGCGAGGTCAACGGTCCCGGAGAGGCCAGGGACGCGGATGTCGGCCTGGCCGTGACCGGCGGGCGGGCCGTCCTGTTCAGAGAGGGCAAGCCGGTGCGGCGCGTGGAGAGACAGGAAATGGTGGCCGCGCTATTGAAAGAAGCACAGCGGGTCGCTGAGGCGTCAAGGGACAAGCTGTCAGGAGGGAAGTAGGCTGAAGGAAGACAAGGTGTTCGTGAAGGCCATCACCCCACGCGACCAGGACTACTCGCAGTGGTACATCGATGTCGTCACCAAGGCCGAACTGATGGACTACGCCCCGGTCAAGGGCTGCATGGTCATCCGGCCCTACGGGTACGCCCTGTGGGAGGCCGTGCATGACGGCCTGGACCCTCGTTTCAAGGCGACGGGGCACGTCAACGCGTACTTCCCGCTCTTCATCCCGGAGAGCTTTCTCAGCCGCGAGGCCGAGCACTTCCAAGGTTTCACGCCCCAGGTGGCCTGGGTCACCAGGGGTGGAGGCGAGGACCTGGCGGAACGGCTCGCCGTCCGGCCGACCTCCGAAGCCATCATCGGGCCGATGTACGCCAAGTGGATTCAGTCCTACCGCGACCTGCCCGTCCTCATCAACCAGTGGTGCAACGTCGTTCGGTGGGAGAAGGCGACGCGCCCCTTCATCCGGACGACCGAGTTCCTCTGGCAAGAGGGGCACACGTGCCACCGCACCGAGGACGAGGCCGAGGCGGAGACCCTCGGTATCCTCGAGATCTACCGCGATTTCGTCGAGGGGACCCTGGCCATCCCGGTCCTTGTCGGACGCAAGTCGGAGGCGGAGAAGTTCGCGGGCGCGCTGCGGACCTACAGCATCGAGGCCCTGATGTCCGACGGGAAGGGCCTCCAGTCCGGCACGTGCCACAACCTCGGCCAGCACTTCGCGGAGGTCTACGGGATCAACTTCCTGGACGCCGACGGCCAGCTCAAGCCGGTCTGGCAGTCGTCCTGGGGCGTCTCGACCCGTCTCATCGGCGCCGTGGTCATGGTCCACGGGGATGACCGCGGTCTGGTCCTCCCGCCACGCATCGCCCCCATCCAGGTGGTCGTCGTGCCCATCCCGAGCGACAAGGAGGCCGACCTCGTGGCTTCCGGCGTGGCCTCGGTGCGGGAGGCCCTCGGACGGGCGCCGGCGGGCGACGGGCTTGGGCGGCTACGGTTCAAGGTTGACGACCGGCCCGAGTACACGCCGGGTTGGAAGTTCAACGACTGGGAGATGCGGGGCGTGCCCGTGCGCCTGGAGGTCGGACCCAGGGACGTGAAGGCCGGTCAGGTCGTGGCCGTGCGCCGCGACACCGGCGAGAAACTGAAGCTTCCGGCGGACCCGGTCACTCTGGGCGGGACCGTGACCGAAATCCTTGAGGCCATTCAGGGCAATCTGTTCGAGAAAGCCAAACGTTTCCGGGAAGAGAACACGCGGGAGGCCGCGAGTCTGGCCGAGATCGGCGAGATCATGGAGACAGGGCGGGGTTTCGTCCTGGCCCCCTGGTGCGGTGGGGACGCGTGCGAGGCCGACCTGAAGGAGAAGACAGGAGCCACGACGCGCTGCCTGCCTCTGGCCAAGGGCCTGTCCTCATCGGCCGTGACGACCCCGGCCCCGGGGACCAAGTGCTCCCTGTGCGGCGAGGACGCCCGGTACATGGCCTACTTCGCGCGCGCCTACTAGGGCAAGGAGAGGAGTCCGACTCTGACGGCTCCGAATAGAGCATCGGTAGTCATACCGGCGTACAACGAGGAGACCACCATCGGTCCGGTGATTGACGCGGCCCAGCAGGTGGACTCGGTGGCCGAAGTCATCGTCGTCAGCGACGGCTCGTCCGACAAGACGGCAGCCGTCTCAACGTCGCATGGCGCGAAGGTGGTCGAACTGCCCTCCAACCAGGGCAAGTCGGCCGCTATGAGGGCCGGCCTCGAGGCGGCTTCCCAGGAGATAGTCCTCTTTCTGGACGCCGACCTCGTCGGGCTGCGCCCCGAGCACATCCGGAAACTCCTGGAGCCAATCTTCGACGGCCGGGCCGACGTCGCCATCGGCATCATGCGCCAGGGCCGGGCCTTCACCGACCTCGCCCAGGCCGTCATGCCTTTCCTGTCCGGACTGCGGGCGGGCAAGGTGGAGGTCTTCCAACCCCTCCGGGAGCTGGATGAGGACGCGGGGTGGGGGGCGGAGGTCGCTCTCACCCTCTGGGCCCGGGAGAACAACCGGGTCGTCGAGGAAGTCCGCATCTACGGGGTCACCCAGCGGATCAAGGAAGAGAAGATAGGGTTCGCCAAGGGCTTCCGATCCAGGCTGCGCATGTACTGGGACATCCTGCGGGCCGTGCCGAGGAGCGAACGCGTCCGGCGCTAGGCCGCCGCGGTAGACCGGGGCCGCGGCGCCAGCCTGCGGCCTCGCGCCCGAGAGGAGGGGATCCCCGTGGGCGGTCTCTCCGAGCTTGAGGCGGTCCTCCGGCTTTCCCTGGCTTTCCTTCTGGGGGCGGTCCTGGGGCTCGAACGCGAGACCCACGACCGTCCGGCGGGTCTCCGCACGTTCATCCTCGTGGCGGTCGGCTCCACGCTGATCATGATCGTCTCCATCGGCCTGCGGGACCTCTACGCCGGGTCGACCGGGGTCGACCCCGGTCGCATCGCCGCCCAGGTCGTTACGGGTATCGGCTTTCTGGGCGCGGGAACGATCATGCACGAGGGACCCATCGTCCGCGGTCTGACGACCGCGGCCGGGCTCTGGGTCGTCGCGGCGATAGGTCTGGCTGTCGGGGCCGGCTTCTACCTGGTGGCGGCGGTCACGACCGCCCTCGCCCTCGTCAGCCTCACCGTGCTGGCCCGGGTCGAACAATCGTACTTCGGAGGCAAGGGTCAGGCCGTTGTCAATGTGCTCAGTTCCGACGTGCCCGGCCAGCTTGGCCGGATAGCCACGGCCTTGGGTGAGCGGGGCATCGACATCAAGGACATCCGCATGAGCCCCCGCGAGGACGGGCTCGTCGAGATCGAACTCAAGGTGAAGGCGCCCCCCAAGGACGCCATGCCCGGGGCCATGCAGGCCGTGGCTTCGCTGCCCGGCGTGAAGTCGGCCGAGTACTCCGGTTAGGCTGCGTTTCTTGCCGCCGGGATGGCCGTGTGGTATACTGACTGCGGGTTGCGGCGCCACTGTTCCCCGCGCCGTGATTGTTTTATTCGGGGGAAACCACCTCGAAGGAGGCGTGCGGGCCCGGACCGGGCCCGGCTGAAGGCCGGTTCCGTACGGACAATCCAGCCCAATAGCCGAGTCTCCAGGGAGTGGGTCGCCAGACGCCCACTCCTTATGTTCGATAAGAGGTTCCCGAGGATGGTGTCCGGTTGGCGGGCCGCGGGCGTCAGGAGATAGAGGAGTTCGTGGCGAGCCTGGCCGGCGAGTTTCTCGCCGGGCGGGCCGACGGCCTCGGTCTCGACCGCGTCGAGTTCGCCCGTGGTGGTGGGCGCGCCGCCCTGCGGGTCTTCCTCGATCACCCGACGGGGGTCACTCTCGACCACTGCCAGGAAGTGGCCCAGGCCTTGGGCGAGGCCCTCGACCGCGCCGATGCCATCGCCGAGCCCTACAGTCTTGAGGTGTCTTCCCCGGGCGTCGAGCGTCCGCTCCTCAGGGAGGCCGACTTCGAGAGGTTCAAGGGACGACTAGCCACGCTTCACCTCTATCGCGCCATCGGCGACAAGAAGAGCCTGACCGGGCATCTGGGCGGGTTCTCGGCCGAGGCGGAGATCCTCCTCGACGTCGGTCCCGGTGGTCTGGTCCGGGTTCCGTGGCGCGAGGTCTCCAAGGCCCACCTGACCGTGGATTGGTCCGCGGTGGGGAACTCAGCCGAGGGACGTCAGGACAGGGGAGGCGATAGCCGATGAGCGTGGGCCGGGGTCCGACCGCGGGCCGGAAGTCCGGGGGCAAGCCCAAGGGCGTCAACGCCGACTTTCTCCAGGCTCTCGCCCAGATCGAGGATGAGAAGGGCATCTCGGTGGAGGCCTTGAAGGAAGCCATCGAGGTCGCTCTTGTCTCCGCCTACCGCCGCAACTTCGGCTCGGCTCAGAACGTGAAGGTCGAACTCGACACCGACACCGGCGAGTTCCACGTCTTGGCCCTGAGGCATGTGGTCGAGGAGGTCGCCGACGCCAGGTCGGAGATATCCCTGGCCGTGGCCAAGGAGATGGATCCGGCTTTCGAGGTCGGCCAAGAGGTCCAGACCGAGGTCACCCCGCGCGACTTCGGTCGTATCGCCGCCCAGACCGCGAAGCAGGTCGTCCTGCAGCGCATCCGCGAGGCGGAACGCGGAGTCATCTTCGAGGAGTTCTCCAACCGCGAGGGCGACATCGTCACCGGTGTGGTCCAGCGGCAGGAGTACCGTAACTTTTTCATTAACCTGGGCAAGACCGAGGCGGTCCTTAGTCCTCCTGAGCAGATCCCCGGGGAGAAGCTGCGCCCGGGCGAAAGGCTGAAGATCTACATCGTCGAGGTCCGCAAGACCCCCAAGGGACCCCAGATCTACCTGTCCCGGACGCACCCCGGCCTCGTGAAGCGCCTCTTCGAACTGGAAGTGCCTGAGATCCACGATGGGTTGGTGGAGATACGGGCCATCTCGCGCGAGCCCGGCTCGCGGTCCAAGGTCGCGGTCGCCTCGCTCGACCCCAACGTGGACCCGGTGGGGGCGTGCGTCGGCGCGAAGGGCGTGCGCGTGCAGGCCGTCGTGCGCGAGCTCAAGGGGGAGAAGATTGACGTCATCCCCTGGTCGGACGACGAGGCGGAGTACGTGGGGAACGCCCTGCGTCCGGCCAAGGCCGTTTCGGCCACCCTGGAGCCGGAGATGAAGGTCGCCCGGGTGGTCGTGCCCGACTACCAACTCTCCCTGGCCATCGGCCGGGAAGGGCAGAACGCGCGTCTGGCGGCCAAACTGACCGGGTGGCGGATTGACATCCGCAGCGAGTCCCAGGCCAACGC
>CALMHV010000076.1 GCA_937863905.1 uncultured Bacillota bacterium | reverse complement strand
GAAGGCGGGGCACTCTCTCTCGCGGGCCGTCCGCTTCGCTCCCCAGCCGGAGTCGAGTTCCGCCTGCCGCAGATGCCGCAGCATCGACCCTCCGACCAGCAGGTTGGAGACCACGGGGTCCTGGTCGGCGCCAAGCCCCTCCGGTGCCTCCGCCAAGGCCCGTTCCAGGGCAGGGAGCGCGGCGACGGCGACCTCGGCGGCCAGTCCAGCCAGTCGCTCCGCCACGGCCCCGGCGACGACCGGCAGGCCTGTCGAGAACACCTCCGGCCCGCGCCGGGTGAGGTCGCGCCACGGCGGCAGGGCGGAGACCCCGAACCGCTTCGCGTAGCCCTGGGCGGTCCGTGGTCTGGCGACGGCGTAGACCCAGTCCCTCTCGGGGTCGGGGAGGGGCGAGCCAGCTGTCGGCCGGGACGGACCGGGGGCCCGGACGGAGGCTGAGACCCCGGCTGGCGGTTCCGGCGCGGAGGTAGGCTCGGCCGCCGTCGCGACGATAATCTCCGGGCGGCGAACACCCGCCCGCACCTGGGTCCGACCGTCCACGTACGCGGGGCGCCCGGCGCGGCTCCGTAGCCAGTCCAGGGCGCCGACGACATTTCGGTCCGAACCGGTGAAACCTCCAAGGAGAACGAGGGCCATGACCGAGCCTTCCGTTCCGCTCGTGATACCCAGGCGAATCTCGTACCCGAGATAGTCGACCAACTCCAGTTGATCGACATGGGGGGCGACCACGGCCACAGCGCCCGCCTCGGCAAGCTCGCGGAGCCGGGCGCCGTCGGGGGCATCGGAGAGCAGGACCACGGCTCTGGAGAGGCTGCCCGGAGGATGGCTTTCGGCGGCCACCGGGGTCAAGTGGCCCCAGGTCGGCCCGCCGACGCCGAAGGCACCCTCCACCCTCTCGCCGGAGGTGGTGATGCTGACCCGGCGCCCGGGAACGGCCTCGGTCACCGTTCCCGCGACCAGAGCGGAGACGCTGGCCAGGCGGGGAGCCGGCTCTATCAACAGGACCGACCCGTCGGCCGATGCTTCGGAGATCGTGCCGCTCAGCACGGCCGTGACCGTCTTCGCTGCCGCTCCCGGGAGGGGCAGGGAAGCGAGAACCTGCCCGCGGTAGACCTCGTCGCCGGGCTTGACCTTGACCCACGGGCGGCACTGGGAACGAGGGACGCCTAGTCTCTCCGAGAGGTCCATTCTAACCGGCTTGTCGCCGGGCTGGACAGTCTCCCGGATGTAGATGTTCCCAAGGTTGGCGGAAACGAGGGCCACCCTGCCCGCACTGGGACTGGAGACGGTCACCGGGGTTTCAAGGACCGTCCGGACGGCGAGCGCCTGGCCGGCCACGACGGGGTCACCCGGGCCGACCATCAGGCACCTCGCCGCCTCCCGGGGAGGATAGCCCAAGACGCGGGCGTACTGGACCTTGCGCATCGCCAGAGTGTCAAGTTCGAGGGTGGCGACGACCGTCTCGGGGCCGACCTCCTGCCCGGGAGAGACAAGAAGCGTCGCGCCTTGCGGGATGGAGCGTACCACGGTAAGCATGACCCCAACCCCTCTCGCCGGCTGGTCGTGTCAGGCGTCGAGGGCGGCCCCCGCCGTGAGCCCTCACCAGCCACTACGTCGACCGGCGTTACGCCATGGTAATTCGTGCCATTCCGGGTGGAACTCCTCCCTGCCGCTCGCATCTACTATGACCCCCGCTGGAAGAGAGAACGAACGCGGTGGGGCGCGTTCCCCTCCGCGTTCGTTGTTTCCCGAAGCCCATTCAATTCGGGACAGCCCGCGAGCGGCTGCCCTTCCCCGCTACTTCCCCGCCAGCCGCTTCAAGGTTTCGTACCTGGCCTTCGCGTCGGCCTCGGCCTTGGCGAAGAGGCCCTCGGCCCTGTCCGGGAACATGGTCTTGAGCGAGGAGTACCGCACCTCGCCCAGGAGGAAGTCGCGGAAGCTCCCGGTCGGGTCCTTGGAATCGAGCGTGAACGGGTTGGTCCCCGTCTCGGCCCCCGGGTTGTAGCGGTAGAGCGGCCAGTAGCCCGCCTCAACCGCCCGCTTGGCCTCCTCCTGGCTGTGGGTCAGGTCGATGCCATGGTTGATGCACGGCGAGTAGGCGATGACCAGGGACGGCCCAGGGTAGCTCTCCGCCTCCGCCAGGGCCTTCAGGAGTTGGTTGCGGTTCGCGCCCATGGCCACCGAGGCCACGTAGACGTACCCGTAAGTCATGGTCATCAGGCCGAGGTCCTTCTTCTTCGTGGACTTCCCGGCCGTGGCGAACTTGGCCACCGCGCCGGTCGGCGTGGCTTTCGACGACTGGCCGCCGGTGTTCGAGTAGACCTCGGTATCCAGGACCAGGACGTTCACGTCGGCCCCCGAGGCCAGCACGTGGTCGAGGCCGCCGTAGCCGATGTCGTAGGCCCAGCCGTCGCCGCCGAAGATCCAGATGGACCACTTCGTGAAGAAGTCGCTGAGCGTCCCTATCTCCTCAAGCAAGGCCCTCGCCGCCGCCGGAGCCGCGGCCTTCGCCGCCGGCAGGAGACCGACGATCTTGTCCCCCAGCCTCCGCGATTTCGCCGGGTCGTTCCTGGCCTCAAGCCAGGCCGCCAGGGTCTCGCCGAACTCGCCTCCGACCCCCGCTTCCACGACCTGGCGGACGCGGCACACCAGCTTGTCGCGCCGCTGGGCCACGCCAAGCCCGAGGCCGTAGCCGAACTCCGCGTTGTCCTCGAAGAGCGAGTTGGCCCAGGCCGGACCGCGCCCGTCGGCCCCCACCGTGTAGGGGCAGGTCGGGGAACTGCCGCCGTAAATCGACGAGCAGCCCGTGGCGTTGGCGATGAGCATCCGGTCGCCGAAGAGTTGCGTGACGAGCTTCACGTACGGGGTCTCACCGCAGCCGGGGCAGGCCCCGGAGAACTCGAAGAGCGGCCGCAGGAACTGGCTGCCCTTGACGGTGCTCGTGGCGAAGACATCGGTGATCTCGGGGAGCTTGTCGGCGAAGAGCCAGTTGGCGGCCTCGGCGGCCACGCCCTGTTCGATGGAGACCATCGTCAGGGGCTTGACCTTGGCCGGGCACTCCTCCAAGCAGTTGCCGCAGCCCGTGCAGTCGAGCGGAGAGACCTGGAGGCGGTAGAGGAGACCGCGGGCCTCGGCCTCGCGGCCCTTAGCCGCCGTGGCGACGAACCCCGCCGGGGCCCCCGCCAGACTCTCCTGGCGGACAAGGTAGGGCCGGATGACCCCGTGCGGGCAGACCATGGCGCAGATGTTGCACTGGGCGCAGCCCTCGGGGACCCAGACCGGGACGTCCAGGGCGATGCCGCGCTTCTCAAACTTGCTCGTGCCCGTCGGGGCGACCCCGTCCGGGGTGAAGGCGCTCACCGGGAGCCTGTCGCCCAGGAGGCTGTTGACCGGCTCCACGATACGCCGGGCGTACTCCTCCGCCGCCTGCGGACCCGAGGGCAACGGCCCGAGCTTGCCGTGCGGCGCGCCGGACGCGGAGGCTCCGCCCGCGGCGAGGCTGCTCGTCGCCGCCGCATCGTCCAGGGCCTGAGCCCACGAGGCTGGGTATTTCACTTCCTCGAGGCCGGCCACGGAGCGGTCGACGGCCTCGTAGTTCTTCCGCACGACACTCTCGCCCTTGCGGCCGTAGGTCTTCTCGATGGCCTGCTTGATGTAGCCCAGGGCCTCGTCGGCCGCGATGACCCCGGCGACCTTGAAGAACACGGCCTGCATGACCGAGTTGATCCGCCCGCTCATGCCGGCCTCCTCGGCGATGCGGGCGGCGTCGATGGTGTAGAACCGGATCTTCTTGGTGGCGATGGCCCGCTTCACCGCCGCGGGGAGCCTGGCCCCGATTTCCGCGGCCTTCCACGGCGAGTTCAGGAGGAAGACCCCGCCGGGCCGCAGGTCGGCGAGCATGTCGTACTTGTCGACGTACGACGGGTGGTGGCAGGCCACGAAATCGGCCAGTTCGACGAGGTAACAGGACTGGATCGGCTGCCGGCCGAACCGGAGGTGGGAGACGGTCAGCCCGCCCGACTTCTTGGAGTCGTAGGCGAAGTAGCCCTGGGCGAAAAGGTCGGTGTGGTCGCCGATGATCTTGATGCTGTTCTTGTTGGCCCCCACCGTGCCGTCGGCCCCGAGTCCGTAGAACTTGCAGGTGAAGGTGCCGGCGGGCGAGACGTCCAGGGTCGGGCCGACCTCGAGCGAGGTCCCGCTGACATCGTCGATGATGCCCACCGTGAAGTGGTTCTTCGGCCGGGACGCGGCCAGGTTATCGAAGATGGCCTTGACCATGGCCGGGGTGAAGTCCTTCGAACCGAGCCCGTAGCGACCGCCGTAGACCCCGGGCAGTCCGCTGCCGCCGGTCCCGCCCGCGCCCCTAGCCGCCTGGCTCGCCGCGACCCACTTGCCCGCGGCCTCCCCGCCGGCCGTGACGGCCTCGGCCAGGGCGGCGCAGACGTCGGTGTAGAGGGGCTCACCGACCGCGCCGGGTTCCTTGGTCCGGTCGAGGACGCCCAGGCGCCGGCACGAAGCCGGAACCGCCCGCCAGAAATGCTCGCGGGAGAAGGGCCGGTAGAGGCGGACCTTGACCAGGCCCACCTTCTCACCCCTGGCCGCGAGGTAGTTGACCGTCTCCTCGACGACCTCGCAGGCCGACCCCATGGCCACCACGACCCGCTCCGCGTCCGGGGCGCCCACGTAGTCGAAGAGACCGTAGCGCCGCCCACTGAGGGCGGCGATCTTCTCCATGCTCTCCAGGACGATCGCCGGCGCCGCTTCGTAGAAGAGGTTCGCCGCCTCGCGGTTCTGGAAGTAGGTGTCCGGGTTCTGGGCCGTGCCCCGGAGGTGCGGGCGGACGGGGTTCATGGCCCGGGAGCGGAAGGCCGCCACCGCCTCGGGGTCGAGAAGCTTGGCGAGGTCGCCGTACTCCAGGACCTCGACCTTCTGGACCTCATGCGAGGTGCGAAAACCATCAAAAAAGTGTAGAAACGGCACTCGTGACTTTACCGCCGCCAGGTGGGCCACGGCGGCCAGGTCCATGACCTCCTGGACCGAGCCCGAGGCCAAAAGGGCGAACCCCGTCTGCCGGGTGGCCATCACATCGGCATGATCGCCGAAAATCGACAGAGCGTGGGCCGCCAGGGCCCGGGCCGAAACGTGGAAGACGCCGGGGAGCAGCTCACCCGACATCTTGTACATGTTGGGGATCATGAGCAGGAGGCCCTGTGAGGCGGTGAAGGTGGTCGAGAGCGCCCCGGCCGCCAGGCTGCCGTGCATGGCCCCGGCGGCGCCGGCCTCCGACTGCAACTCGCTGACCGTGAGAACCTGCCCGAAGATGTTCGTCCGGCCCTGCGCGGCCCATTCGTCGCAGAGTTCGCCCATGGTCGAGGAGGGAGTGATGGGGTAGATGGCGGCGACCTCACTGAAGGCGTAGGCGACGTGGGCGGCGGCGGTGTTCCCGTCTATCGTCTGCAGGTTGCGTGGCAAGTTCGTTTCCCCTCTCAGCCGGACCCCGGTGGAGGCCCTTCTGTCTGCGGAATTATGCCCAGCGACAAACCACCCCCAATGATAGCATCTTCCTGCGGGTTCTTCGGCGGAGGCGCGCTAGAGGGAATATTCGGGCGAATGGGTAGGCGGGATGGGCTCTGGGATGGCCATGGTGCGGGCCCTACCAGCCCCGCCCGAGGAAGGCCAGAAGGTTCGGGAGCACCGCCAGCACGAGCAAGGGCGGCACGAAGAGCAAGACGGTCACGAGCGTGACCTTCAGGGAGATTGCGGCTATCCTGGCCTCCAGGGCCTGGCGATGCTTGGTCCGGAGCGTGTCGGCCTGGACTCGGAGGACCCTCGCCACCGGCGTGCCGAGTTCCAGTCCCTGCACAATCGAGGCGACGAACGCCGTCGCGCCCTGTCCACCGATTCGCCCCGCCGCCGCCTTGAGCGCCGCCACCGTCTCCCGACCCGCGTCCATCTCGGCGAGGGCAACCGAGAGGGCTCGCGCGACGGGACCGTCGCACAGGCCTACCGCCAGGCGCATCGCCTCGAGGAGTCCGAGCCCGCTCTCCGCTCCCAGGGTCAACAGTTCGGCTGCCTTCGGGAGTTCACGGGCGATGGCGGCCTGATAGCGACCGACGACGGCCCTCACCCAGAGCCGCGGTCCCAGGATGGACGCGGCGCCAATCAAGGCCACCGCTGGCCCGGAAGGAGAGTGACCTGTCGCGATGGAGACAAGGCAGAGGCCGAGGACCCCGGCCAGCCCCGCCAGGAAGCCCAAAAGATGAACGTCCACCGCCTCGCGGCCGCTGGCTTCCAGGGCCGCCGCGCTGGCCGCGTCAGCCGGCAGGAGGCGAGCGAAAAGGGCCGGGGGAACGAGCCGTCGCAGAGAGGCAACCCAGAAGGCTGGGCGCAATGGGGAGGCCTTCACCTCTGCCGCCCGCTGGCTCTCGCCGGATTGCCGATGGCCTCCAGCCAGCCGGTGAAGGCGGCTCTCTCCGGCCGATGGCCAAGCAAACACTCGCGCTAGAGCGTAGACCGCTATACCGACGGCCGCGGCCGCGAGAAGGCAGGTCAACCCCTTCACCCCTCTCCTATCTCCCTCACGAGCCCATCCAGCAGCCCCCGGATTATCAGGACGCCGGACAACCAAGAGGCTAGAGCAAAGACTGAGGCGCCCACTCCGAACGGGCTGGCGAAGAGCGCCGAGAGTTGCGTGGGTTCCGCCCACAGGATGTAGGCCGCGAGCCCCGGCGGAAGCAAAGCAATGAGCGTGGCCGTGGAACGGGCCTCGCCGGTCCGGCTGGAAAGGTCCCGGACCAGATGCCGCCTTTCGCGGATCACTCCCCCAAGGTTGACCAAAAGGACCGTGACGTCTCCCCCGGTCCGGAGGTGCGTCCCGAGGCAGGCCGCAAGATAGCCGGCCTCCGGCTCCGGCGTGGCCGAGCGCAGGTTCTCGATGGCCTCCGCCAGCGGCGTCCCGGCCCGATGACTCTCCCCCACCGCGGCCAGAACTGACCGAATCGGTTCGCCCGTCTGGCTGGCTGAGTCCTCAATCGCCCTCACCAGGCTCCTTCCTGCCTTGAAGGAGGCCACCATGGCCTCCAGGGCACTCTCCAATTCCTCGTGGAAGCGCCGTCCCGCCGCGGCCTGTGCGGCGGCCCGTTTGGCCCCCCAGGCCCAGACGGCTACGCCCGCGCCAAACACGGCCGGCACGACCCCGTCGAAGAGCGCGAGGCCAACTAGGGCGCCGGCGAAGACCGCTGCCAGCGGAGCAAGGTAGCGGTGACGACCGGCTCGCGTCCGAGCGAGCGGTGTCCCCGGCTCGCCCTCGCCACGTCCTCCCCGTCGTCCCGCCCAGGCCGGGCTGCTCAGCCGCTCCAGACGGCCGGCGAGACTGCCGCCCCACCCGCGCTCGCCGGCTCGGGTCGCCAGGGCCAGAAGACCTGTCAGGACCAAGAGGCCGGCGGCTATCGCGAACGAGACCAGCGACACAAGGCTAGGCTCCACCGTTACCACCCCCGCCCCGGAAAACCTCGACTCTCTCAGCCTGTTCCGCCGAGAGGGGGAGAGCGCGCGACCGGTCCGCTTTCGCAAGCTCGTAGCCGGCCGTCCGTGGGCTGTAGCCGTGCACGACACAGACTTCCGAGACCACCCGGCTCCCGTCCGGACGCCGCCCCAGGTGGACGATGACGTCCACCGCGGAGGAGATGTGGTCCCGAACGGCTTCGTAGGGAAGCCCCTCACCGGCCATAAGGACCATGATCTCCAAGCGCCTCAAGGCGTCGGCCGGGCCGTTGGCGTGGACCGTGGTCATGGACCCCGGGTGTCCGGTGTTCATCGCCTGAAGCATGTCGAACGCCTCTCCCCCGCGGCATTCACCGACGACTATCCGGTCGGGGCGCATCCTGAGGGCGTTGCGGACGAGCTGCCTCTGGTCCACCTGCCCCTTGCCCTCGATGTTTGGGGGGCGACACTCCAGGCGCACCACATTGCCATGGCCGAAACGGAGTTCCGCCGCGTCCTCGATGGTGATGACCCTCTCCCTGTCCAACCGAATGTAGGCCGCCAGAGCGCCCAGGAAGGTTGTCTTGCCGCTGGAAGCCCCCCCGGAGATGACGATGTTGAGGCGGCCCTCGACCGCGAGCCGCAAGGCGTCAAGCTCCTCTTCCCGGAGCGTTCCCAGCCGCACGAGGTCCTGCGGCCCAGCTAGGGCGGAACTGAACCGGCGGATGGTCAGGGCCGGTCCGTCGACGGAGACCGGCGGAATGACGGCGTTGATCCTGGACCCGTCCGGTAGACGGGCATCTACGTAGGGTTGACTGAGGTCGACGCGCCGTCCGGTGGCCGCCAGCATGCGGGAGATCACGTCATGGACGTGAGCTTCGTCTCTGAAGGACGCCCGGGTCGCCTCGAGCCGCCCGCCCCGTTCCACCCACACCTCCAGGTTCCCGTTAACCATGACCTCAGTGACCTCGGGGTCGGCCAGCAGCGGTTCCAGCGGGCCATACCCCGCGATCTCCTCAAAGAGGAGCGGGATGAGTTCCTCTCGCGTCGCCCGGTCCGCGGCCAGCCCATCGGAGATGAGAATCTGGCGTATGGCCCGCTTGACACTCTCGCGCCCAGCGTCGTCGAAGCGCGCCCGCGAGAGAAGATCGGGGTAGGCTCCCATCAGGCGCCGCCGGACGGTCTCCAGAAGACCGCCTTCGGCTTGCGCCACCTTTGCGCCCTGCTCACGCGCTGTCACCATCGCTTGATCGCGTCCAGGAGCCTCCCAAGACCTGCTCGCCTTGGCTTGGCCCCGCTCAGAAGGTCTCCAAAGACCGGACAGAACGACTGGGCGAGGTCGAAGACCGCCCTGGCCACCGGGTTTCCGGGGTCGGTCATGGCCAACGGGCGCCCTTCGAAGATCGACCTCTCCGCCGCGCCTCGGTCCTCCGGAATACTCACCGTCCTCACGGCCCCGTTGCCGGCTTCCAGAAAGGCCGCGGCTCTGGCGGGCACAAGCGGCGCTCCCTCGCGAACCTGGTTGAGGACCAGGATCAGGCGCCGCCGGAGGTCGCCACCGCCTGCGCCGAACGAGTCCAGGAAGAGCCGGCATTGCCGGAGAGCGGCCGCGTCGAGGGTCGTGACCAGGATGACGGCCGTCGCTTCCGTCAGGCACTCCAGGACTACCGGGTCGACCGGGTCCGGCGGCGTGTCGACGATGACAAAGTCGTATCTCTGCTTGACCAGACGCAGCAGGGCGCCAAGGTGCTCGCGCGTGAGCATTTCCGCCGCCTCGGGCCGCGGTGGCGCGAGCAAGACCTCCAAATGCGACGGGGCGTGCGTGACCACGGCCCTCGCGAGGTGAGCGGGCTCCAGATTCCCCGCGTACGGAAGCAGCTCCGCCAGTGTCGGATAGCCGATGAGGTCCAGGTGGACCGCGGCGTCGCCTGAATGCAGGTCAAGGTCGAGGAGGCCGACCCGGAAGCCCGTGCGCTGCGCCAGACTCGCTGCCAGGTTCACGGCCAAGAAGGTCTTGCCGACGCCACCCTTGGGGCTGATGACCGCAATGGCTTGCCGCATCAGAACCTCTGGAGCAGGGGTCGACCGTGAGGGCGCAGGGGTACCCCCCGGCCACCGCCCCGCCTCCCCCGCCGCGGCACTCATCTGCCACCATTCCCGCAGCGTGCGCGTTCGGCTCGCCTCCGGATAGCCAGGCGGTTCGGCGGTTAGGACCGCGGGGGCGCCGCCTCCCGGGACGACCGCCTGCGGCAGCCTCCAGTCCACGGTCGGGCGCAGCACGCAGACGGGGGGGCCCTTCTCCGCTGCGATCAGGGTCTGGGCCTGTTCCTCGTCGACCAGGATGAGGTCCGCACCCGCCCTCTCCGCGATCTCTGAGGCCAAGCGGGCGTCCTCAAAGTGCGCCAGTACGTCGACGCGGTCGTCGCGCCTCACCGAGGCGGCAAGGGCCAGGTCGCGGGTCACGACAATGGCCCGCAGGGGCGGCCCCTGCGCCCTTTCCGGCCGACCCCCTTGCGGACTCCTAGGGCCAGGAAGGCTCACTGCCCTCACCTCCTTGGAGCAGCTGTTCGAGCCACGCCCCGACTGTCGGAACGGGAATGCCGGTGTAGCCGCTCACCGAGACGAAGACCTTCCCGTACTCGACCGCCAGGGCTATCCTCTCGGCCGTTCCCGGCGTGACCCTCAGGAAGACCCCAGCCGCTGGGGCGTCTCGGTTCGCCAGAAGGGCACTTGCCTCGCCGGCCACGACCTCCAGAACCTCCAGACCCTGCTCCAGGCAGACGGAAGTGCCCTCGCAGACGACGGTCAGGTCGATGAAGTCGCCGACTTGAACCCCGCGCCAGCCACCATGAGCCGCGTCGGCCGTCAGAAAGAAGGCCCGCTCCTCGGGACCGAGCGAGGCCCGGTACTCTCCGGGACTGTCACCGCTCACCAGACTCGGCGCCAGAATCTGCTCGCCGGCCATCCTTGACACGAGGCTGACGCGCCCCCGGGCGTCGTCAGCCCGAACGACGGCGGCCGGATGGACGGCGACCGGCGGAAGGAAGGCCGTTCGGATCATATCTCCGTCAAGCCGGGCGAAGGCGGGGATGTCGGTAGCGGCCACAACCACCGGGACTCGTTCAGACAGGCCGCCGAGGTAGAGGTAGGCGAACACCCCGCTGAGCAGGGCCGCCGCTAGGGCGAGGACGAGGTACCGGGTCCTCGCGGACGCAGACCACCGCAACACTGAAGTCCCCCCAGCCGGCGACTTGGGTGGCCGCCCTCTAAGTGGGGCAAGCGGTGAGAAAGGTCGCGAAGGTGAGCCCGATTCTAGAGACGAGCGGGAAACCGGTCAAGCGGAATCGTTCGACTTCCGTGCGGTGTATGGCAGAAAGTCTTACGTCGCCCGACGGCTTTCGCGGTAGGACCGGGGCGCGCGGAGGCGAAACGCCCCGCCCCTGCCGGGATGGACGACACCCCCGGCCCAGGAGGTGACAGAATTGCCTACAACGCAGAACCGACATCTGTCCGCCTGGCGGCCAGCCCTGGCTCTCTCCCTTGCGGCGCTGCTCATCTCGGCTCTAGGCTCGACGCCGGGCCTCGCCCACGGCAGCCAAATTGGAGAGGAAGACACCCGGGCCCGGGGACCCTGGTACACGGACCTTTCGTCGCACTGGGCCCGGGAATACGTCTGGACTCTCTGGGCGGAAGGAGTGACTCCGCCCCCCGCTGGGTCGGACTCCGAGGAGACGTGGACCCACCCGGGTCCCTTCCGGCCCGACAGCAACGTCAGCCCCCCCGCCTTCACGGACATGCTGCTCCGAATGTTCCCAGGCGGGGCCTTCCCACCTCCCGACATCGTCGCGATGGCGCTCTCAGGGACGACCCTCCCGCGTCAGGAGGCTGTCCGGATCCTTATCGAGTCCTTGGGGCTCGGCCTCTTTGCGCGAACACTCGACCCCGATGCGGCCACGGTGTACCTTCATCCCTTCCACGACGCCGACCGTGTCCCGCCAGACTATCGCCAGACCATGGCCTTGGCCGTGTTCTTGGGAATCATCCAGGGCTATCCCGACCACACTCTGAGACCTCGTCAGGTCATGACCCGGGCCGAGGGTGCGGCCGTCCTGTTTCGTTCCTGCCTGCTGCTGACTGAGGCCCGGCCGAATCCCTTCTCTCCGGACGGAGACGGCGCCGAGGACGCCACGACGTTCTTCCTGGGTTCGCTCCTCAATCGCAATGCGCGAGACTGGGACTTCTTCGTGCTCGACACCCTCGGCCAGGTCCTCCGCCATCTCAAGCCGGCGGGAGCAAGCGGCGCGCCCCCCGCGTCTTTGGCGTGGGCAGGACAGGACGATGCAGGCCGCATCTTGCCGCCGGGGGTCTACTACTACCGGGGGTGGATCCAGGACCGAAACGGGCTCGTCCACTGGTCGGTCACCAAACCGATCGTCCTGGAGGCGAAGTCCCTCTTCGCCAGCGCTCACCCGGCCGTGGTGCTTCCGGGAGAGATCGTGGAACTCGCCGCCTACGCTACCGGCGGGCCGTCGCGCGTGGCGGTCTCGCTCTCGTCATTCCCGGAAGCCGGGGTGCTGCCACTGGCCGCAGCCCCGGCCTTCGGATACGACGAGCCGGAAAGCAGCTCGTCACGCCGCTGGGAGAAGTCCTTCACCATCCCGGAACGCGCCGGGCCCGGGCTCTGCACCGCCGTCTTCACGGCCTGGTACCCCGGGGCCACCCGGACAGCGACCGCCACCTTCACCGTGGGCGCCTTCCGCGTCGACGGAGAACTGCTCCCCAACCCGATAGCGGCCGGGCAGACCGTGGAGATCGTAGCCTGGCCCAACTTGAGGCCGGATTCGTGCCGCGCTGTCTTGGCCTTGCCTTTGGGCCCGGTTTCGGTGGACCTATCCTACAGGGGTTCGCTACACGGCCGGCCGACCTGGACCGGGCAGGCGGCAATACCCGCCGGGACCCCGCCGGGGCGCTACGCGGTTACCCTGCTGGCGGAACGGTACGGACTGGAGGCCACCAAGATCCTATGGCTGGAGGTCACCTCCTCCCAAGGGCTGGTCTTCAGCCTGACGGACTAGGGGAGGGAACGGATCGGCAAAGCCAAGCTGAGCGTCCGGCTGCCCTGGCCCAAAGCCGGGGCAGCCCCGCTTGGCCTCCCCCGCTTGGGTCGAGGGGTCTTAGGCCAGGCGCGCCGAGGTAGGCCGGGCGGCCTGGAGGGCGCACCGGCAATCGTAGAAGGCGGCCTGGAGGCCGATGTCGGTGAGGTTGTCCGGGGTGAGGGCATTGGCGGAGGCCGGGCGGGCGCCGGCGATGAAGCCGGCCGAGCCGCCGGCGTAGAGGCAGAGGGTGTCCTCCCGCAGCCCGTCATCCAGGGCGAGGTGGGCAAGGAGGGACCCCTGGGCCGAAGTCAGCCGCACTTCGTCCCCCTCGGCCAGGCCGAGCCGGGCGGCGGCCCGGGGATGGGCGAAGACCGCCGGGAGGCCCGAGCCACCCGACGTCTGGGCCAGGACCCGGTCGTAGAACTGGGAGTGCAGGCTCAGGCGGTGCCGCGGCGAGATGAGGTGGAAGAGGCCGTCGCCCGGCGCGGC
>CALMHV010000075.1 GCA_937863905.1 uncultured Bacillota bacterium | reverse complement strand
CGTTTCCGCTTGCCGCTGGCGGAAGCCTGAAGCTATAATGGTCCTACAACGGGGAGCCCCTCGTCGCGGGGCTGAGAAAGGGCGCCAAGCACCTGACCCGACGAACCTGACCAGGGTAATCCCTGCGTAGGGAGAGCTGCCAAAGCTTGCTTGGCGCACGTGGCCCCGGGGCCCGTGCGCCGTCCGTTTTTCTGGGGCGGAGGGCCGGCCGGCGTAGGCGTGCCGGGCCGAGGGAAGCCAAGGGGAAGAGGAGATGGCGGTCATGGAGGCAGGAGTGAGGAAGGGCATCACCGTTCACGCCCTCGTGGAGGCGGCGGTCCTGGTCGCGCTGGCGACGGTGCTGTCGGTCATCGTCGTCTACCGCGCGCCGCAGGGAGGTTCGGTGACCCCGGCGAGCATGGTGCCCCTTTTGGTGCTGGCCCTGCGCCGGGGGCCGAGGGTCGGGGTCATGGCCGGCGTCGTCTACGGTTTCCTCCAATTGCTCATCGAGCCGATGGTCGTCCACTGGGCGCAGCTAGTCCTGGACTACCCGCTGGCCTTCGGCCTCTTAGGCCTGGCCGGTTTCCTGGGGCGGCAGCCCTACGTGGCCGTGGTCGTGGCGATAGCGGGGAGGCTCGCCAGCCACGTCGTCTCCGGCGTCGTCTTCTTCGCCGCCTACGCCCCACCCGGGGTTGACCCGTGGGTCTATTCGCTGGTGTATAATTCTACGTATCTGGTTCCCGAAATGGCTCTCAGTCTCGTCGTCGTCTTCCTCCTGAACGCCGGGACGAGAGGGCAGATCCTGAGGAAGGTCGGATAACGTGGATCAGCGGGTATACCTTGACGGCGCCCCGGGCGGCCCCTGGATGGGCCACGCTCTGGACGAGGTTGGCTGCATCTGGCGGGCATCGAAGCAGAGCGAGGCCATCACCAAGGCCCCGCAGGCGATATCCCGGTTCTTCTTGTGGCTGGCGGCTCACGACGAACCCCAGCCGTCTGGGCCCAAGCCGGGCCAAGCGGTGAGCCAGGCCGCGGTCGCGCCCGGCGACATCCGGGCCGAGGTCGTCGAGATAGAGGAGGTCCCGGGGTTCGGCAAGTCGGGCAGCGCCGTCGGCTTCTTCGGCCCTGACCTTGAGCCGGTCACGGACGAGGACATCGCTCGGGCTATCCGGCGCCTCGGCTACGCCAGGAAGGACCTCCTGGGCCTTGTCGCCGGTCTGCCGGCCGAGACCCTCGACCAGTCGCCCCCCGCCCGCAAGCGCACCATTCGGAAGAACCTCAGCCACGTGGCCCAGTGCCACGCCTTCTACCTCTCGCGGGTCCTGGGTGATGACCGCACCCGTGAGGCCCTGCCGGGTTCCTGGCCCAAGGACACCTTGAGCCTGCTTGACTGGACCATGTCCCGCTCCATGGAGGCTCTGGCGAACCTGCCGGCCGAACTGCGGGAGGGCGTCTTCCGGGCGGCCGAACCGGCCGAGGATTGGACGGCCCGCAAGATGCTGCGGCGCTTCGTGGAGCACGAGGTCGAGCACGTGGAGGTCGTGCGGTCCACGCTCAAGTTTCTTCGGGAAACCACCCGGGCGGAGGCCGTCGCCCCCTGACCGTTGTCGGGGTCGGCGTCCGGCGCCGGCGCTCCCGCCGATGCCCGTGCCTTCCAGAAAATGGCCTGTGTTCGGTTCCTGTTCGGCAGGGAACCTTTTCCCCTCGTTGAACTAGACGGCCCCACCCATCGTGACCTTTCCCGAAAAGCCGGAGCCGCAGGGGCTCC
>CALMHV010000074.1 GCA_937863905.1 uncultured Bacillota bacterium | reverse complement strand
TGTTGCCCAGACCAGCGAGAGGCCCGCCCCTTGCGGGGCGGGCCCGTGTCGGACTTGGTCTGCCGGCGTCTAGCCGGGAGGCGGTTCGCCGTCATCGTTGCCTTCCTCTTCCTCCCAGTCCTCGTCATCAAGAGAGGACTCCCAGGCCTCGGCGACCTTCTCCCACTCGGCGTCATCCTCGATGTCGGAAAAAATCCGGTCGCCGTTTTCGTCGGTCTCCACGCGCAGGATTATGGCTTCGTCTTCGTCTTCGTCTGCCGGTTCGGCGCCTGCCTCGGCGCCCTCACCATCCAAGGGAGCCAGCACGGCGTACTCGCGAGCGTCGACCTCGAGAATCTCGATGAGTTCGAACTCGTGGTCCTTCCCGTCCTCGTCGGTCAGAACGATGACGTCGCCATCATCTCCGGAGTCTTCGACCACCGGTCGTCCTCCCTTCGTCGTCCACGGCTTGATACTGCCCGTTATCGCCCGGAGCTATGACCCGGCATCCGGTCGACGTGGCGCGTCAATCGCGCCCAGCGTGCTGCCTAATTCTATTTTTCCCTTCCCGGTACAGTCAAGCGAAACCATTCGGCTACCTGCTCCAATCGGACACGAGGCGGGCGAGGAGATGCCGCAAGAACACGTTGCCCAGGGCCACCAGCGGGACGCCCAGGAGCATCCCGACGATGCCGAACAGCTTCGCCCCGGCCAGCAAGGAGAAGATGACCACCAGCGGGTGAAGCCCGACGCTTCCGCCAACGATGCGCGGGGTTAGGAAAATGCTGTCGACCTGCTGGACCAGGAACAGGGCCAAGACCGTCTCCAGGGCCAGGAGCGGACTCACCAGGAGGGCCAGAGCCACCGCCGGCACGGCGCCGATGACCGGGCCGAAATACGGGATGATGTTCGTCACTCCGGCGATGAAACCCAAGATGGCCGAGAACGGCAGGCCTAGGGCGTAGGTGACGAGTCCGACGAGGCCGCCGACGATGAGGGCCACCAGAAGCTGCCCCCGGACGAACCCGGCCGCGACCCGGTTCATCTCGGCCAGGGCCAGGAGCGTGTCGCCCCGGCTGTTCACCGGCAGGACCGCCAGGACCCACCGCCGGATGGACTCGCGGTCGCGGAGCATGTAGAACGCCAGGAACGGAGCGAGGATGAGGGTGACCACCGCCGACACGGCCCCGAAGATGCCCGAGAGGACGGCCTGGATGAAGGTGAGGAGGCCCGTTTCGGCCCGGGCGATGGCCTGGTCGAGGACAGCCCGGACCTGGGGCGGCAGGCCGGCCTCGGTGTACCGGGTCTGGACCTGGAGGATGAGACCCTGGACCTGTGAGACGAACGTCGGCAAAGTATCGGCCAGAATCGTCAATTGTTGTACGAAAATGGGGATGAGCCAGAAGAGGACCAGGACCACCACAGCCGCGACCCCGAGGTACACCAGGAGGATGGCTGAAAGACGGGGCAGTCGGCGCCCCTCCAGGAAGCGAACCGGGGGTTCCAGCAGGAAGGCGACCGCCATCGCCAAGACGAACGGCGCCAAGACCGCCCGGACGGCGAAACCCAGATAGACGAGACCGGCGGCCAGGACCACAAGAGTGGCTACCCTGATCCGCCGGTCAGCTATCGCCTCTTCCCCCCTGGCCTTAGCGGCCGGTGGCGGGCTTCACCGCCTCACCGCACGTGCACCTCATCGACTTCGTCCTGCGCGCGACGGACAAGATGCTCCGCCTTCTTCCGCATGTCGCGGCCTCGTTGCATCACGCGCTCCCGGAACTCGGGCCTCATGGATGGAGCCAGGAATACCCCGACAAGTCCCCCGATGATGCCTCCGGCAATCACCCCGCGCCAAAACCCTCTGGCCAACGGCTCACCTCCCCGGCGTGGCGGTCATGGACTCCGGTACGGCTCGGTTCACGGAGACCAGTGTCCCGTCCTCGTCGACCTCATAGACCTCGATCCTAGTGTCCCCAATCACGAACTGGACGAAGCACCCCCAGCAGTAGAACCGGTTGCCCGGCAGGTACCCGACTTGCCTTGAGCCACAGGAAGGACAGATCACTCCTGCGGACCTCCCTGTCCGGTCGCTTCGGGCGCCGTGGGCTCAGTCGCGGTCATCGTGACCGCGGACCCGTCGGGGTCTCCGGGCTCACGCACGTCGCCGGCGTCGCCGACGACAACGGAATCCGGACCCTCGACAATCTCTTCGGTCAGGACGACGGCCTTCTTGCCCTCTACGAAATCGCTGATGAAACCGGCGGTCACCTGGTACCCCCAGACGGCCCCGCTCTCCGGGTCGAAGAGCACGTCGTCGATGGTCCCGAGAAGCTGGCCCTCGCGGGTCAGGACGCTCTTGCCGACAGGCGACGCCCCGGCCGGGGCGGGGAACGACGGGACGAGGACGGCCTCCGCCCCAATGGTGACGGCGCTCGCTCCGAGACTGTGGACCTGTTCGAAGGGCAGGAAGGCCCGGCTACCGCGAGAGACGACGATGAACCCGCTGAGCCGTCCTTGGCCGAGGTCGAAGACCACGTCCTTGACCCGACCGACGGCTCGCCCGGAATCCACGACGACTACCGGCAGGCCGGCGACCTCACCGCGACGCCGCATGGCAACCTCCCCAGAGCGTCAGTATCCTGCCACTTGTTGGGCGGGAAAATGCAGGCCGCCCCCCGGCGGAGCGGGGGGCGGCCTAAGCCAGCCTGGCGGCGGACCGCCCGTTCACTTGATCGGGTCGGACGGCGGGCCCGCCGTGATGTCCCGCCCCTCGGCCAGTTCCCGGCCGAGCTGGGCTATCTTCCCGCAGCAACTCGGGCATTTGTCTTCGTCGTGGGCCGCAGGGCCGGAGGCGGCCCTGGCGCCGGCAGCCACGGCGGGCGCCACTCCCGCACCGACCGCGCCACCGTTGCGCCGCCGGTAGTCCTCTATCGCCCGGTGGAGGGCGTCGGCGGCCAGGTTGGAGCAGTGCATCTTGATGGCGGGCAACCCGCCCAAGGCCTCGGCCACCGTGCGGTTGGAAATCTCCTCGGCCTCCTGGAGCGTCTTCCCCTTGACCAGTTCCGTGACCATGCTGCTGGTGGCGATGGCCGCCCCGCAGCCGAAGGTCTTGAACTTGATGTCCTCGATCCGGTCGGCGCGGACCTTGATGGCGATCCGCATGATGTCCCCACAGACGGGGTTCCCGACCTCGCCGACGCCATCGGCGTCCGGGATATCTCCGACATTTCGGGGCTGGCTGAAGTGGTC
The DNA here is from genome assembly GCA_937863905.1 of uncultured Bacillota bacterium. GTDB lineage: Bacteria > Bacillota > Sulfobacillia > UBA995 > UBA9673 > CALMHV01. The sequence goes on along the minus strand of CALMHV010000074.1, from coordinate 5,171 downwards.
CATGACTCTCTGGTTGTACACGGCTAGCCTCCCTTTCGCGCCTCGCGCCCGGCGACGACCTTGGCGTGCAGCGGTGACATGGCTCTAAGTCTGTCGATTATGGGCGGCAGGACCTCGAGGACATAGTCCACATCCTCATCGGTGTTCCCGGTGCCCAGGGTCATCCGAACCGAGCCGTGGGCCACCTCGGGCGGGAGGCCCATGGCCAGGAGCACGTGGGACGGCTCCAGGGAGCCCGACGTGCAGGCCGACCCGCTTGAGGCCGCGACGCCCTTCATGTCCAGGGAGAGGAGGATGGACTCGCCCTCCACGAATTCGAAACTGAGGTTGGCGTTGTTCGGCAGGCGCAGCGTGGGGTGGCCGTTGAGCCGGGTGAACTCGACCTTCTTGACGAGCCCGTTGATGAGCCGGTCCCGCAGGGCCACCAGGCGCCGGCGGCGGCCCTCCATCTCCTTCATCGCCAGTTCGGCCGCGAGGCCGAAGCCCACGGCGCCGGGCACGTTTGAGGTCCCGGCCCGGCGGTTCCGTTCCTGGAACCCGCCGGTGATGAGCGGGCGGACCTTGCGGCCCTTGCGGATGAAGAGGGCGCCGATGCCCTTGGGTCCGTAGATCTTGTGCGAGGAGGCCGACAGGAGGTCGATGCCCAGCGCGTCCACATCTAACGGCAGGGCCCCGTAGGCTTGGACGGCGTCGGTGTGGAAGAGGATACCCTTCTCACGGCAAAGGCGACCCACCTCGGCCACGGGCTGGATGGTCCCGACCTCGTTGTTGGCGAACATCAGGCTCACCAGGACGGTGTCGGGCCGGATGGCCTCGGCCACGGCCTCCGCCGACACCAGGGCCTGGGCATCCACGGGAAGGTAGGTGACCTCGGCGAGGCCCTCCTTCTCCAGGCCCTCGCAGGTGTGCAGGACGGCATGGTGCTCTATCTTGGTGGTGATGACGTGGCGGCCCCGGCCGGCGTTGGCCAGGACGGCCCCCCGGATGGCCATGTTGTCGGCCTCCGTGCCCCCGCTCATCAGGACGATCTCCTCCGGCCTGGCCCCCATGAGCGAGGCGACCTGGGCCCGCGCGTTCTCGGTGGCCTCCTTGGCCACCCGCCCGAAGCCGTGCACGCTGGAGGCGTTGCCGAAATCCGTCACCATGAACCGGAGCATCGCCTCAGCGACTTCGGGGCGAACCGGAGTCGTGGCCGCGTGGTCGAGGTACACCCGCCGGCTGGCGGTCGTCTGGGTCATACGGCCCCTCCTCCGCGAGCGTCCGCCTCGTCCAGCAAGCTCGCCAGGGTGATCGAGTCGAGCACCGACGTCATGCTGTCGCGAAGTCTTTCCCAGATGGGCCGGGTCACGCAGCTACCCGACCGGGCGCAGGACGGCAACCGGTCGGCATCCTCGGAAACGCACTCCAGCGGGGCGATGGGCCCCTCCAGGACGCGAATGATGTCCCCGACGGTTATCTTCTCCGGACTGCGGGCGAGAGCGTACCCGCCCTGGGCGCCGCGGACGCTCCGGACCAGGCCGGCCCGGCGCAGGGGGCCGATGAGTTGCTCGAGGGAGCCCTCGGAAATACCCTGCCGTTCGGCGATAGCCTTGAGCGGCACCGGAGCGTCTCCGCCGAACCTGGCCAGGTCGTAGCAGGCGATGACGCCGTACTCGCCCTTGGTCGAGAGCCTCACGCCCGCCCACCTCCTCCGGCCGTTCGAGCCGCCGCGGCCGCCTGGTCCGGCTATCCCTACAATCCCTAAGGATTAACTCAGGTATCCCCATGGTAGCACCGCCCCGGACGAGCGTCAACCCCCGGCCTCAACGTCAGGAACGTCGGCCTTCTCTACTTCGCCCGGGCCCGCATAGACATGACCATCGGCCGGGAGGGACGGCAGAGCCATGGCGTCGCTGTCCAAGAGGTTGGGTTGGGGTGGCCCGTACCTGCGCCTCGGGCTCACCCTGGTCGTTATCGCGGCCCTCGGCCTGGGGATAACCCTTGGGCTGGGCGTGCTCTTCCCCGGGTTCGGCCGCTGGGCGCCGGGAGCGGAACGGGTCCCCGCCGGGGTGTCCGTCGTCATCGCCGGCCAGGTCGTGGACCTCGGCCGGTGCGGGCGGTTCGAGGCCGTCGGCCTCCTGGAGGACCTGGCCCAGGGCCTGACCGTCCTCCCGCACGACGCCTACCTCGACCGGGCGACCAAGGGCGTCGTCCCGGCCCTCGAAGGCCGCCGGCTCGACGTGGCGGCTACGGTGGCCGCGGCCGTCGCCGCCAAGTCCGGGGAGACCGTCGCGCCGGTGTGGGCCGGGCTCGCCCCCGCCGTCACTCTGGCCGACTTCCCCGAGGCCCCTCTCTACGCCGGCAACCCCGCCAAGAGCCAGGTCGCCATCATCCTCAACGTGGCCTGGGGCGACGAGTTCCTCGACCCCATCTGCTCGCTCGTGGAGGGCGCCGGCGGGCGCCTGACCATCTGCCCGGTCGGCACTTGGCTCGAGGCCGACCCCGGCCACGGCGCCTGGTTGGCGGCGGCCGTCGCCCGCGGGCACGAGGCAGGCAACCACGGCTTCTACAACCAGCCCATGACCTACGGCGACGCCGCCAAGGCGGGCGAGGAGATCCAGCGGATGGCCGGCCTCATCAGCCGGGCGGGGGTGAAGGAGGCCCCGTTCTTCGCCCCGCCCATGGGCGCCTTCGACCAGGCCACCCTCCAGGCCGCCGCGGCCGCCGGCTACCGGACCGTGCTCTGGTCGCTCGACACCATCGACTGGCGGCTGGAGGGCGTGGACGTCATCGCGGACCGGGTCATCGCCCGGGTGAAGGCGGGCGACATCATCCTCTGCCATCCGACGGCCCAGACCGCCCCGGCCATGGCCAAGTTCCTGCCGGCCCTCCAGGCCAAGGGGCTCAAGGTCGTCACGCTGAGCGAGCTGCTCTCGCCGACGCTGCCGACCGAGGACAGCGGCGCCGGCGCCCCGACCGCTCCGCCGGACTAGGCCCCCGGCCCCCGCGGGCAAACTACCGCGCGGGGCGAGACGGTGCAGTACCTTGAGGTCTTCGGGCGAACCCTAGCCGCCTTTGCCGGGCTGCTCTTCATGATGAGGCTCAGCGGCAAGCAGCAGGTCCAGCAGCTCAACGTCTTCGAGTACATCGTGGGCATCACCATCGGCAGCACGGCCTCGTTCCTGAGCGTGGACATAAAGGAACCCTTCCTGCCGACCTTCCTGGGTCTTGTCCTCTGGGTGGGTCTGGCCCTCCTCTTGAACAACATCGCCCTGCGGAGCCGCCGTTGGGGCAAGATCCTCCACGGCGAACCGACCGTCCTCATCGAGAAAGGGCGCATCCTTGAGGAGAACTTGCGGAAGGTCCCCAATTTCACGATCGACGACCTGCTCATGTCCCTGCGCAACAAGGACGTCTTCGATGTCAGCCAGGTCGAGTTCGCCCTCCTGGAGACCAGTGGCGCCCTGAGCGTCGTGAGGAAGAGCCAGCACCGCCCGGTGACCCCGCACGACCTTAAGCTCTCCCCGGAATACGAGGGGCTTCCGACCGAACTGGTCTACGACGGCCGCATCATCGAGAAAAACCTCAAGAGCGCCCGGCTCACCCACGCCTGGCTCAAGAAACAGCTCAAGGCTCGCGGCATCGCGAGCCTTGAGAAGGTCGTGCTGGCCCAACTCAACCCGAACGGCACGCTCTACGTCGACGTTCGGGACGACCGGCCCATCAAGGTAGACATTTCCGACTACGAACATCAATTGGAGAAGCTCTAGAGCTCTAGAGCCGGGGCGATTGGCCTTAGGCCACCCGCCGCGCCTCCTTCGCCGCCTCGGCGATGAGGGCGAGGGCCCGTTTCACGTCGGCGGAACTCACATCCTTGTGGGTCACCAAGCGCACCCGGCGCGGGTCGACCGCGTTGGTCAGTACGCCCTGGCTCGTCAGGAGCTTAACAAAGTCCGGCGCGGCGACCCCGAGTCCGTCGACGCGGCACATGACCATGTTCGTCTGGACCCCGCCCAAATCGACGGCCAGGCCCTCGATGCCCGCGAGCCCTTCGGCCAGGACGCGCGCGTTGGCGTGGTCCTCGGCCAGCCGGTCGATCATCGTGTCCAGGGCGACCAGGCCCGCGGCGGCGATGACCCCGGCCTGGCGCATGCCCCCGCCCAGGATCTTTCGGTTCTTGCGGGCGCGGGCGATGAAGTCCTTGGTCCCGACGAGCACCGACCCGACCGGCGCCGAAAGCCCCTTCGACAGGCAGAACATGACCGAATCGGCGTGCCGGGCAACCTCGGCCGCCGGCCGGCCAAGATAGACGGCCGCGTTGAAGACCCGGGCGCCGTCCAGATGAACCAGGAGGCCGGCCCTGTGGGCCGCCTGGGCGACAGCATCGAACTGCTCCTGGGGCCAGACCGAACCGCCGGCCCGGTTGTGCGTGTTCTCCAGGCACACGAGGACCGGGACCGGGAAGTGGAGGTTCGGGCTGCGGAGGTTTGTCGCCAGGTCGCGGACCGTGAAGAACCCACGGTCGCCGGCGATGGTCCTCGGCAGGACCTGAGCGGCCACGGCGAACCCGCCGACCTCGTAGTAGTAGATGTGCGATTCCGCTTCGAGGATGATCTCGTTGCCCCGGACCGTGTGGGTCATCACGGCGACGAGGTTCCCCATCGTCCCCGATGGGACGTAGACGCCTTCTTCCTTCCCCAGCAGGCCGGCCGCCTTCTCTTCCAGGCGCCGGATGGTCGGGTCCTCCCCGTAGACGTCGTCCCCCACTTCCGCCTCGGCCATGGCCTTCCTCATCTCCGGGGTCGGCGTGGTCACGGTGTCGGAACGCAAGTCGATGCGCATGATGCGGCTCCTTCCTCAGAATCTGGCCGGCAGCCCCTATCTGGGTCCGCCGCGAGGTTTGGGGCACAGGGTTCAGCCGCTGGCCGGTGATTCCTGCCGCGGAGAGCCGGGCCCAAGACGCCGAAGGCCGCGTCGCCTCACGCGACGCGGCCTTCGTTGGTTACCACAGCATAAGGAATCCCCACCGTGTCGTGCGGCCGCCCTGTTTTGAACCTGCTAAGGCAGGTGGGTGCCACCTGCGCAATTTTCGTTTCCTTCTGGCCGCCAGAGGCGGGCCTAGATGAAGGCCTACGGCGTTGCGCAGAGCTTAGGCTCCCCAGGTGATTGTGTTGGCTCAAAACACATACGGC
>CALMHV010000073.1 GCA_937863905.1 uncultured Bacillota bacterium | reverse complement strand
CCAGAGCAGGGCCACGCCGACCAGCCTGGCCAGGGCTCCGATGGCGATTCCCGTCCGCACGCTGGTCAGCGAGGCCAGCCAGACGCCGACGAGCGGCGCCGAGAGCATAACTAAGCCGTTCACGATGTTGAAGGCGGCGATATAGGTCGGGCTGTCTTCCTGGGGGGCGAGTTCGAGGACGCTGTTGAAGGCGCTCAGGTCGAACCCGGAGACAAAGCCGGCGAAGACCAACTCGATGACCGACGGCGCCCAGAAGGACCGGACGAAGCAGTAGAGCAGACCATGGAGAGGTCGCGCCGTGGCGGTGATGGCCAGGGTCAGGCGGTGGCCGTGGCGGTCGGAGAAGCGACCCCAGAAGCGGTAGGTTAGGAAAGCGGCCAGACCACCCGCGGTGTAGAGCAGCCCGATCCAGGTCGTCGGCATGTTCATTTCCCGGACGAACAGGATCGGGTAGAGGGCGGAAGGCAGGAACAGCCCAAACCAGAAGGTCCCGATGGCGGCCATGAAGGAGGTGAACGGCCGGTTCTTGCGGACGCGGCGGAGGGCCTTGAGCATCTCGGCGCCGGCGCGGTGGCGCTCCGCGGCTTGGGCGGCCGGAGCCGGCTCCCGGAGGGTCGTCAAGTAGTGGAGGGAGACCATCAGAAAGGCGAACGACAGAAGGTTCAAGACGGTGTAGTTGACGGGATAGCGCAGGGCCGTCAGGAGGTACCCGCCAAGCGCCGTGGCCGTCAGGGTCGCCGCGCTGATGAAAGCGTTCCGCTGCCCGAAGATCTGGCCCCGGTACTCGGGCGGGAACAGCTTCTGCATCAAGGCCGTCCAGGTCAGACCGGCCACTCCGGCGGGAAGGTTCATCAGGGTCACGGCGGCGACGAAGACCCACGCCCGGGGCACCGGCAGGAACGGCAGAACCGCGAAGAGGAGGAAGAAAGCTCGGTTCAGCGCGGCCCAGGCCACCACGACCGGGAGCTTCCTGGAGGACCCGCTGGCCAGGAGAGCCCCGATCGCCTGCCCGATCATCCCGGCCAACGCCGGGAGGGAGACGAGAAGGCCCACCATGTAGTTCGTCGCCCCGAGGGCCATGGCGAAAACACTGAGGAACGGGCCGGAGAATCCGGTCATGACGCTGTAGGCCATGCCGTCCAGGAGGCTCTGCCGGACATTGTGCCGCAGCGTGGGGTCTGGTGGGAGGTAGGAGAGTATGGTCATAGTGGTCCTGGCATAATACGCCCTTCCGGACCGGATGCCTCCTGGAACAGGGCGCGGAGCAGCGACAACGCCGCCCTCGGTCGGTCCGGCTGCACCGTGACCGTTCCGGCAGGTTATCTTCTCCTCACATGGTAATGAGTGCCGGGAGGAGAGGACACCCGATGACATCCAGTCCCCCGGCCAGGCCAGCGGGCGTCTCCAAGACCTTCACCTTGGTCAAGACCCTCACCGTCGCCGCCATCGTCGTCCTGGCCCCCTTGGCCTCCTTGCTGGTCGTCGAACCGGAACCCTTCTCCGCGGCCCCGCCGACCGTCGCCGGGGTAGCCCTCGACACGGTCGTGGCCCGACTTGAGGCCGTGATCCCCGAAGCCATGCTCCGGGAGGACGTGCCCGGCATCTCCATCGCCATCGTCGGAGACGGCAAGCTGCTCTGGGCCAAGGGCTACGGCGTGGCCAACAAGGCCACGGGCGCGGCCGTCACCGAGAGGACCGTGTTCCGCGGGGCTTCCCTCTCCAAGACCATGACCGCCTACCTCGCCCTGAAGCTGGTGGAGGAGGGCGTCCTGGAACTGGACCGGCCGCTCATCGAGTACACCGGCGAAGCCTACATCGACGACTCCAGGATAGAAGACGTCACCCTGCGGATGGTCCTCGCGCACACGAGCGGCTTCATCGGAGGGGACGCGACCCGCGGGCAGATCGTCTCCACTCCAGGAAGACACTGGGCCTACTCAAATCACGGTTTCTGGTACCTCCAGTGGGTCGTCGAACACGTGACGGGACAGCCCTTCGCCCAGTACGCGGCCGACCACCTCTTCTCGCCGCTCGGCATGTCGGATACAAGTTTCGTCTGGCTGGACGAATACGCGGCCCTCGCCGCCCGCGGCTACGAGGCGGGAGACCAGGTCGCGCAGTCAAGGCCGGCCCGCGCCAATGCCGCCTACGGCGTGCTCACGACCCCGTCCGACTTCGCCCGGCTCGTCTCGGCCATCCTGAACCCGGTCGACGGCGACCCGAGCCTCCTCGGCCCTGCCAGCGTGGAGGCGATGCTCACCCCGCAGGCGGAGGCGGGCAGCGGCCTGTCCTGGGGCTTGGGGTGGGGTCTTGAGCCCTCGGCCGACGTGGACTACTTCTGGCACTGGGGGTGGGTCGACGGTTTCCGTAACCTGGTCGTCGGCGACTTCGACCAACGGGCCGCGATCATCGTGATGACCAACGGCTCCGGGGGCCTCCACGTCGCCCAGGACATCGTCCAGGTGGTCTTCCCCGGCGAGCACCCGCTCTTTCCGATGCTTTTCGCCGGCGGGGACTAGGGCGGCGGCCGAGTGCCCTGGGCCATCAGGCGAGTCCGAGCCTCTCGAAGACCACGCCGGCGTTCCGGAGATACCAGCCTGGATCGAAGCAGGCGTCGAGAGCGGCCGAGGTCAGGGCGGCCTTGACCGTCGGGTCGGCCGCGAGGCGGTCGCGGAAGGTCGGCCCTTCGTCCATCTCCCGCCAGGCCGCCATCGCCTGCCGCTGGACGATCTCGTAGGCCTCCTCGCGCCCGAGCCCAGCGTCCACCAGGGCCAGGAGCACACGCTGCGAGTAGACGAGGCCCCCCGTGAGGTCGAGGTTCCGCCGCATCCGCTCCGGGAAGACGGTCAGCCCCTCCATGATGCCGGTGAAACGGTCGAGCAAGTAGTCCACCAGGCCCGTCGAGTCGGGGATGATAATCCGCTCGACGGAGGAGTTCGAGATGTCGCGCTCGTGCCAGAGACCGATGTTCTCCAGGGCCGCCCCGGCGTTGGCGCGGACGACGCGGGCCAGGCCGCTGATCTGCTCGCACCCCACCGGGTTCCGCTTGTGGGGCATGGCCGACGAGCCCTTCTGACCCTCGGCGAACGGCTCCTCGACCTCGCGGATCTCGGTGCGCTGGAGCGACCGTATCTCGACGGCGTAGCGGTCGAGGCACGAAGCCAGGATGGCGAGGGCGCCGAGGTAGGCCGCGTGGCGGTCCCGTTGCAAGACCTGGGTGGAGACGGGGGCCGGGCGGAGGCCGAGCTTGTCACAGACGTAGGTCTCCACGGCCGGCTCCACGCTGGCGTAGGTGCCGACCGCACCGGCCAGGCGCCCGACCGCGATCTCCTCTCGGGCGACGCGCAGGCGGGCGGAGTTGCGTAGGCCGTCGGCGTACCAGAGGGCCATCTTCAGGCCGAAGGTCGTCGGCTCGGCGTGAACGCCGTGGGTCCGGGCGACCATGAGAGTGTCGCGGTGCTTGCGGGCGAGGCCGGCGAGAACGGCGGTGAGCTTGTCGAGACCGGCCCCAATCATGTCCGCCGCCTCGACCATGAGGGACGAAAGGGCTGTGTCCACGACGTCGTAGGACGTGAGACCGAAGTGGATGTAACGGCCGACGCCGCCCCCGTCCGCGCCGTGGTTACGGCCCGGGGTTCCGCCCTCCGCCAGCGCGGCATCCAGCCGCCGAGCCACGACCGTGACGAAGGCGATCACGTCGTGCCGGACGACGGCCTCAATCTCGTCCACCTCGCGGACGAAAGCGTCGTCGATGACCAGAGCGGCTGAGGCCCGGGTAACGCGCTCGGCGACCTCGGCCGGGATGCGGCCCAAGCGGGCCTGGGCCTGGGTGGCATAGACCTCCACGTCCAGCCAGCGGCGGTAGCGATGGGCCGTGGACCACAGGTCGCCCATGGCCGGCCGCGTGTAGCGTGGGATCACGAGAGCTTACCTCCTGGGCGGGAATCGGCGCCCTCGGCCGCAGAGTGCGGAAAGGGCGTCCCGGTCTGCAGCATTTGCCTCACAAATGGGGACTGCCTCGCCTCCGACACCGTGTAAACAAACAGGTCCAGGCTGGTGGGAAAGCTGTCGGGAAGGTAGGTCGGCATCCGGTCGCGCGGTTTCTGGGTGGCCGAGCCCGCACGGTCGTTGATCAGAATCAGGAGGTCCACATCGCTCGCCACGGTGTGGGTTCCCTTGGCCCACGAACCACACAAGTAGACGTCGACAACCTCCTCCCGGACCAGCAGGGAGGCGACGTACCGCTTGAGGTGGCCCTCAAGCGCGTCCTTGTCCGGCCAGAAGACCTTTACAGAACTCAATGACCTCACCCGCGATGGCAATGGCGTTGTCGGCCTCGTCCAGCGTGTACAGGTCGGTGGGCGCCCCGG
>CALMHV010000072.1 GCA_937863905.1 uncultured Bacillota bacterium | reverse complement strand
CGGCCTCAGCGACCCCGGCCGCGGGGGAAGCCGGCGCCGGTGACGGCTCGCCCCAGCGGCTCCCGCAGATTCTTGATTTCGGCTCTTTCCGCCTGAACCGCCTCAGCCGTGAACTGGAGGTGAGGGGCCGGACCGTGAACTGCCCGGCCAAGGAGTTCGACCTCCTCTGGCTCCTCGCCAGCCACCCGGATAGGGCCTTCAACCGGGAGGAACTCCTGGAACGGGTCTGGGGCTACCACTACTTCGGCGACCTCCGCACTGTGGACGTCCACGTTCGCCGCGTCCGACAGAAGATAGAGGCGAAACCGGACGAGCCTCGGTTCCTTCTCACCGTCTGGGGCATCGGCTACAAGTTCAAGGCCCACCCGCCCGAGGCGGACGCCGGGGAGCAGGTCTGATGGGTGGGATACGTCGGCGCCTGGTCGCGAGCCACTTCCTTCTCGTTTTGGCTGTCGTCCTGGTCATCGGGCTCGTCGTCCTCGGGCGCGTCCGCGCCTACGTCCTCTCCTCGGCCGCCTCGACCCTCCGGGTCCAGACCGAGCAGATCGCCGAGATTGTCGACCGCCGTCCCGGGCGGGCCGGCGAGGCGTTCGGCACGACGCCCGGGCTAGCCCTGGCTCGCCTGGTGAGCCGGCTCACGGCGGCCGACTTCGCCGTGGTCGACGGGGCCGGGCGCATCGTCGCCAGTTCGGAACGCCTCGGTCGGCTGTCGGGAAGCGTCTTCAAGTCCGACGTGGTCGCCAAGGCCCTGGCGGAGAACCGCACCACCTCGGCCACCTATCGCGACCCGCTCGGCCGCATCTCCGTGATCGCCGCCGCGCCGGTCGAAGACGCCCAGGGCGGCGTAACCGGCGCTATCGTCCTGGTGCGGCCGGTCAAGGAGGTCACGGAGACAACCGCGGGCCTTCTGGTCCTGGCCCTGCAGGGCCTCCTCGTCGGGCTGGCCCTGTCACTGGTGGTCAGCCTGGTCCTGGCCCGGAACCTGACCCGCCCGCTCCTCGCCCTGGAGGGCGCGGCTTCCCGGGTGGCCGCCGGCGACTTCAGTCAGAGAGTGAAGGTCGAGGCGAATGACGAGATCGGCCGCGTGGCCGCTGGTTTCAACGCCATGGCCGAGCGCCTGGGCGAACTCCAGCGTGAGCGGCAGGACCTCTACGCCAGCGTCTCGCATGAACTGCGGACCCCGGTCACGTCGATCAAGGGGTTCGCTCAAGCTCTGGAGGAATCGGTCGGCGGCCCAGACGAGCGCCGGCGCCACCTGGCCATCATCCAGGAGGAGGCCTCCCGTCTGGAGCGGCTGGTGAACGACCTCTTCAGCCTCGCCCGGCTGGAGGCCGGGCAGGTGTCGTTCGACTGGCGCCGGGTGGACCTCGGGCCTTTGGTCGCGGATGCGGTCAGCAAGTACCAGCCCCAGGCGGAGAAGGCCGGCGTAGGGCTCGGCCCGGCCGCCGGCGTGGGCGGGACCTTCGGTCTGGGCCTGGTCGTGAGGGGCGACCCGGACCGTCTGAACCAGGTGCTCGCGAACCTCATCGAGAACGCCCTCCGCTTCACCCCGCGCGGCGGCCGCGTGGCCGTGAGCCTGACAGCGGCCGGGGGAGCGGGTCGCGGCGACGTTCTCATCACCGTGGCCGATACCGGGCCAGGCATCCCCGAGGAGGACTTGAGCCGCGTCTTCGAGAGGTTCTACACCGTGGACCGCTCCCGGGCCCGGAAGAAGGACGGAGCGGGCGGAACAGGCCTTGGTCTGGCGATAGCGAAGGAGATTGTGCAGGCCCATGGAGGCAGGATATGGGCGGGCCAGGGGCCGGAGGGCGGGGCCCTCTTGTCCCTGACCTTGCCCTTGGAGCAAGCGACGTGAGCCCGGGGAGGTAACTCTGTTGCCCAAGAAGGATGACGCGCGATTGGAGCGAGCCGAGAAGCGGCGGCTAAAGGCTGAGGCCTTCCGTCAGACGGCGATGAAGCTGGCCCAGCCCTCGCCGCTCCCGCCTCACCCCGAAGGGCTGAAGCCGTCCCTCTGGCCGGTCCTGGCCTTCACCGGGGCCGTAATTCTCTCCGCCTGGAGCATCCTGGCGGCCACCATCGCCGTGGGCGTCATTCTTGCCTACGCCATCGGCACCAGGAACAATCCCAAGCGGCATCTCCTCTATGCCTACATCCAGGGGCGCCGGCAGTTCCAACTCGGCGGCTACGAGACGGCCCTGATCAATTTCGAGGACATGGAGGAGGCCGGTTTCACGCCTCCGGCCGTGGTCCGGGCCATCGGCCTCACCAACTACCACCTTGGCCGCTGGGCGGAAGCCGCGACCTACCTTGAGGATTTGGCTGCCCGCACCACGGACGAGGATGTCGCCTTGGCTCACGCCCAGGTGGAACTGGGCGAGTTCGCGGCGGCCGTGGCCCGTCTGGACGCCCTCGAGAACCTGCCGTCGATGGGGGTGGTCGTCCGGGCGGTGTCCGACCTCAGGGTGCGGAAGCCGGCCGAGGCGGTCCGCCGCCTGGAGGCCCTGATGGCCGCTGTCGGAGGGGACGACGCTCCAGCCATGGAGCCGTACCTGGGGGCCCGCTACTGGCTCGGCGTCTCGCTCAAGGAGAAGGGGGACCAGGCCGGGTCGCGCCGCGTCCTGGAGGCCCTCTACGGCCTCGACCCCTCCTACCTGGACGTGGCCACCCTGGTCGGCCGCCCGGGGCCTGAAGACGGAGGCTAGATGGCCACCCGGCGGGGTGTCCGTCCCGAAAAGAGCGTGATGTGCCGGAAACCCGAGGCCCGGATGAACTCGAGGGCCTCGGCTGAGCCCAGCCCGACCGTGGCGGCCGTGTGGGAGTCCGAACCGACGGTCACGATCTCGCCGCCCAGTTCGCGGTAGAGCTTCAGGGTGTCGAGGCCGGGATAGGGTTCGCCCGGAGACTGCCGCAGGCCGGACGTGTTGACCTCCAGACCCAAGCCGCCCCTGATGATGACCCGGAGGGTCTCCTCGACGTGGACCCTCTGGTCGCGAAGACGGAAACCGCCGAAGGTCGGCGATCGCTTGACCAGGTCGAAGTGGCCGATGACATCGCACACCCCCAGACTTGAAGCCCTCTTCACCCCGGTCAGGAGTCTCTCGAAGTAGAGTCTGGCGGCCTCGGTCGGCCCGAGCCGGTCGGCGAACGCGGGCTCCTGGACGAGGACCCCCCGGATGAAGTGGAGCGAGCCAAGGACGTAGTCGAGCGGTAGCTCAGCGGTGGCCAAATACCCCGGGACGGCGTCGAGGTTATGGGGCTCGAGGCCGAGCTCGACGCCGAGGCCCACCGAAAGGCGCCCCCGCCACTGCTCCCGGACCGCCGCCACGGCCAGGCCGTACTCCCGGGCCGGGAGCACCCGCGCCGGGACGTAAGCGGGCTCCGGCGAGTCGGGCGGCGGGATGAACTCAAGGTGCTCGGTGAAGATGATGCCCGAGAGGTTCCGGCCGGCGGCGGCCTTGGCGCACGCCTCGGGCGTCGAGACGCCGTCCTCGGAGAAGGTCGTGTGGACGTGGTAGTCGATGAGGTTCAAAGCCGGATCTTCCGGAGAAGGAAGAGGCTGCCCGCCCAGGCCAGGGCGAGGCCGGCAGCGGAGAGGAGGATCCACTTCAAGCTGACCTCGCCGAGAAGGCGAAGGGAGGCGACGCCCAGGCCCTCCGCCAAGAGTTGGTAGACCGCGCAGTAGACGAGGGACCCGACAAGCAGGGCGGGAACGACCTTCCAGGGACTGACCTTGGCCATGCCCGTGCCGAGCAGCGCGGCCGGGCGCAGGACCCCGAGCCAGCGCGCGGTCAGGGCGAACAAGGCGCCGTGCCTGGTGATGAACCCCTGCACCTGCGCCAGGCGTTCGGGTTTGGTGAAGAACTTGAGCGGGCGCGCCTTTCCCTCAGGGGTGGTCATCCGCGTCCCCAGGAGGTAGGTGATGAAGCCCCCCGTGGCGCTGCCCAGGGCGGCCACGATGATGACCGTCACCAAGGAGATCTTCCCCGCGGCCACGACGTAGGCGGAGACCAGGAACATCACGATGGCCGGGACGTGGAGCAGGGGGAAGCTCGTCCCTTCGGCCACGAAGGCCGCGAAGAGAATGGCACAGTACCATCCGGGCGGGACCAGGCGGAGGCTCTCCACCAGCTTGATGAGGGACCACTCCGACAGGGCACTCGCCCCTCTCGCGATATGAGCCGCACCTATTCTGGCCGGCCGGCCGCTATCCTTCCCGCGGCGCCACCGGCCGGGGCAGAGACACCTTGCCCGTGTCGACGAGGATGGTGCGGTGCGGGTCGTAGAGCACCAGGCCCGGCGGAGCGCCCTTCGGCCGTCGGAGGTGCTTGGCCTCGGTGTAGTCCACGGACACCTTGCCGCCGCCCCGGGCCGCGGACAGGTGCGCGGCCAGGGCCGCGGCCTGAAGGACCGCTCCAGAGGGAGGAGAGTCCTCCTGCCCCGCGGGCAGGCGGAGCAGCACGTGCGACCCCGGGCAACCCCGGGCGTGGAACCACAGGTCGCGCGGCTGGGCGAGCTTGAGACTCACGGTTTCGTTCTGGCGGGCCGTGCGGCCGGCCAGGATGGTGAGGCCGTCGTCGGTCTCAAAACGCCAGGGCTCGCGGGCCGGCCGGGCCGCGGCTGCCCCGGG
>CALMHV010000071.1 GCA_937863905.1 uncultured Bacillota bacterium | reverse complement strand
CAAGATGCGGGAGACCATCTACGCCCTGTGACGACCACGTCGGCTTTCGCGGCCACTGTTGCTCCCAGGCGGGTCGTCGCCCGCCTGGGGGCCTTTCACTTCCGGGCGGGCGGGCAAGCGGTGCCCATCGCGGGGGGGCCGGCGGCCGGCGAGACCGGACCCGCCGGCCTGACCTCCCTGGGTGGGGACGTCTTTAGCCGGATGGCCTGCGTGTACCTTGACGCGCCGACCCCCGAACTCAAAGAAGTAGCCTGCCGCCTGGTCCTGGCCGCGCAGAACGGGTCGGCCACCTACTCGCGCTCGGCCCCGTCCTGCTACCTCGGAGACACCGCCGTCCGCATCAGCCTGCGCCCCCTCGCCGGCGACGCCGGGACCCTCCTCCTGGACGTCTCGGCTCGTCTGGACCCGGCCCACCTGACCCAGGCCTTCATCTGCCAGGGACGAGTGGCCAGAGCCGACGCCAAACCCTTCTGGGACATGTTCCAGGCGAGCCGCGACTTTATCCTCAGCGTCGCCGAGGCGGGCCGGCTCGACCTCGCGCGAGTCTACATCGTGAAATACCATCTGGAGGGCGGGCTGTAGGGCCCGCCCCTCCAAGTGGGGGATAAACCTCGCACCCGTGAGCACACCCTAGGGTCGGCGGCTCGCGCGCCCAGGTCGGCGGTCCCGTCACCCCCGACCCGCGGCGGCCGCCAACTACCAACCCCGAGGGGGAATCTCCGTGCCGAACCCGATGATCACCTGCGAAGTGGATACCTGTACCCATTGGCTCACGGGAGGGCGCTGCGGCGCCCGGAACATCGACATCTTACCCGAAGAGGAGGGGAGGATGGCCCGGCAGCCCGAGCACACCGAGTGCAAGACCTTCTACGCCAAGGGCGGCATCACCAGCTACCTCGGGTCCATGGACAACGTCAACTGGACCGGCCTGGCCAAGGAGCCGTTCGCGCCGGGGACCCAGGTCACGCCGACCGTCACCTGCACCGTCGATTCCTGCCGGCACTGGGCTTCGGACGACCTCTGCTCCGCCGAAGAGGTCGCGGTGAGCGGGCGTGGCGCCAACGAGTGCCAGGACACCAACTGCCAGACCTACGCGGGCCAGGACGGCTCAAGCGCCCGGTAGAGGGTGTCCACGCGCCGGGCGATGACCGAGACGGCCTTGTCGCGCCGCTCCAGCTTTCCTTCCACCGCCAGGGGAGGGCAGGGGTCGGTGAAGAGCAGGCGGCCGTAGCGCTGGTAGGTCCCTTCGAAGATCGTGACTTCAGCCAGGCCGGCCTCATCCTCCAGCGAGAGGAAGACGATGGTCCGGCCGGTCTTGGTGGGAGGCCGGTGGGGTCTCACGGGAAGCCCCCCTACCTTCACCAGCCGGCCGGGGGGCAACCGGACGAGGTCGGATGAGGGGACAAAGCCGGCGGCGGCAAGACGCGGCCGGAGGTAGGCCAGGAGGTGGTGCTCGGGCGAGAAACCCAAGAGGTCGTATTCGTGCCGCATCCTTTCCTCCGGGGTGAAATCGCGGACGCCGTCCGGGGCGCCGCCGACCTCATCCAGGAGGCGCTGGTCGTCACCCCTCCTCTCGCCCGCGGCATCCGTCCCCCTCCTCTCGCCGAGGAGCACCGGGAGCCGCCAGAGCAGCCGCCGGCGGTTCCCGTCCAAGGCGTCGAAAGCCCCGACCAGGACGAGGTTCTCGGCCACGTCCCGGGTGACCGGCGGGCAGCAGCGCCGGATGAAGTCGTCCAGGGACGCGATTGGTCCGGCGGTCTCGCGCGACGCCAACACGGCCGCCAAGGCCTGCCGCCGCATCCCTTTGACCTGCGCGAGGGAAACCCGGATGGCCGGCGGCGACCCCTCCTCCACCAGATACCTCTCCCCGCTCCGGTTGACGTCCGGGCCGCGGACGGCCACCCCCCGGCGCTTCGCCTCCACGCAGAGCGTCCCGGGTGGGTAGTACCCCATGGGCTGGTGGGAGAGGATGGCGGCGTAGAACTCGGCCGGATGGTGGCGCACCAGGTAGGCCGTGCGGTAGGCCGTGTCCGCGAACGCGGCGGCGTGGGCCTCGCAGAAACCGTAACTCGCGTACCCCTCCATGCAGGCGAAGATGCTCCGGGCGACCTCCTCCTCCACCCCGCGCTCGGCGGCCTTGCCCACGAACAGCCGGCCGAGGCGTTCCATCTCCGGCCCGTGGCGGGCGTGGGTCATCACCCGGCGGAGTTGGTCGGCCTCGCCCGGGGCGAAGCCGGCCACGGCGATGGCGATCTCCAGGACCTGTTCCTGGTAGAGGACGACCCCGTAGGTCTTGCGGAGAATGGGCTCCAAGGCCGGGTGGAGAAAGGTCACCGGCTCGAGGCCGCGCCGGCGGGCGATGAACGGCGCGACCATGTTCCCCTTGATGGGACCCGGCCGGATGAGGGCCACGCTGGCCACGAGGTCCTCGAACTCGGAGGCGCCGAGTTTGGCCTGCAGGGCGCGCTGGGCCGGGCTCTCGAGTTGGAAGACACCGATGGTCTCCCCGGCGCGGATCATGGCCATCGTCGCCGGGTCGCCGTCGGGGATGGCGGAGTAGTGGAAGGGCTTGCCCTCGGCCAGGTCTCGCGCGGCGTCGTCCACGGCCGACAGGGTCCGCAGGGAAAGGAGGTCAAGCTTGATGAGGCCGAGATCCTCGACATACTCCTTGTCGAACTGACAGACCCGGACGCCTTTGGCCGCCATCTGGAGCGGGGTCACCTCGGTGAGGGGATCGCGGCCGACGACGATGCCGCCCAGGTGGGTCCCGAGGTGGCGCGGGAACCCGGCCACCCTCTCGGCGGCGAGGAAGAGACGCTCGAACTTCCAGAAGGGGAGGCCGCTGTCGCGGAGTTCCGGGAGGGCGTCCAGGAGTTGGGGGATGGACCCGGCGTCGGCGTAGTGAGGCAGACGTTTGGCCAGGCGATCCAGGTCTTCGGGCGCAAGGCCCAGGGCCTTGCCGAGGTCCCGGACGGCCGACCGGGCGTGGAAGGTGTTGTAGGTCGAGACAGCGGCCACCCGGTCTTCCCCGTACTTGGCGGTCACGTACCCGGCGACCTCGTCGCGGTACCGGGTGTCGAAGTCCACGTCGATGTCGGGCTTGCCCCCGCGTTCCAGGCTCATGAACCTTTCGAAGAGGAGGCCCCGGGCGATGGCGTCGACGTTCGTGATGCTCAGGCAGTAGGCCACGGCCGAGTCGGCGGCCGACCCCCGCCCGGCGAAGCGGATGCCCCGGCGCGTCGCGTGCCGGCAGAGGTCCCAGACCAGGAGGAAGTAGTCCTCAAAGCCGAGGCGGCCGATGATATCGAGTTCGGTGTCCAGGCGCCGCGTGGCTTGGGGGGTGACGCGCCCGTAGCGGTGAGTGGCCCCGGCGAGGGTCATCTTCCGGAGGAAGGCGGCGGCCGAGGTCTCCCCGGGCGGCAGCGGAAAAGCGGGGTGGAGCCGCCGGTCAGGCTGCATGGAGGGCTCACAGGCTTCGGCCACCTCCACGGCCCCGCGCAGAGCCGCGGGAAGATCGGCGAAAAGGTCAGACATCGTCCGGGGCGTCTTGAGGTGGTTCTCGGCGTTGAGACGGCGTTCGGGGTGGACCGCTTCAATGGTGGTGAGGGTCCGGGCGCACGTCAGGATGTCGTGGACCCAGAAGTCGGCCTTCGCGGCGAAGTGGACGTTGTTCGTGGCCACCAGGCGCAGACCCAGCCGCTCAGAAAGTCCGGCCAGACCGTCCTCCACCCTGGCCGCGCCGGGAAGGAAGTCGCGCTGGACCTCGAGAGCGAAGCTGTCGGGGCCGAAAAGGTCGCGGTAGCGCGCGGCCGCTTGGTAGGCCTCATCCGCCCGGCCGGCCCAGAGGAGGGCCGGTATCTCGCCGCGCCGGCAGCCGGAGAGGGCGAAAAGGCCGTGGGCGGGCGGGCCGCCGCCCGCGCCGCCGCCCGCGCCGCCGCCCGCGCCGCCGCCCGACCGCCCGACCTCCTCCTCCAGGGCGGTCCAGGTCAAGGCGGGGCGACGCCGCTCGGCGCCGAGGTGGGCCCGGGTGAGGAGGCGGCAGAGGGTGGCGTACCCGCGCGGGCCGCGGGCCAGGAGGGTGAGGTGCCGGCCGCCCTCCAGGGTCACCTCCGCGCCCTGGATGGGCCGGAGACCGGCCTTGAGGGCCAGGCGGTGGAAGAGCACCGCCCCGGAGACGTTGTCGTGGTCGGTGAGGGCCAGGGCCTCGAGGCCGGCCCGCGCGGCCTCGGCCACCGCGTCCTCCAGGCGGGTGGCGCCGTCGAGGAAGGAGAAGGGCGAGTGGAAGTGGAGGTGGGCGAACCTAGTCGTAGACACGGTAAAGGAACCACTTCCCCGCCGTCGGGTCGAGGTAGATTTCCACGAGCCGCGAGCCGTCGGTCTCCAGGCGAAAGAAGGTCTTCTCCCCCTCCCCCTCCCACCAGCAGCCCGCGTCCTTCCAGACCTCGGCCACCCGGCTCACCCGCCAGAGCCGGCCGTGCCGCCGGAAGGACCGGGGCCGGCCATCCGGAGCGAGCCGCACTCCGTCGAGGGGTTCGTCGCTGGCTTCAGCCATCGCCGGACCTCACCCCGGCCCGGAGGGGGTCGTAGTAAACGAGGAGGTCCTCGCGCCGCAAACGCTGGTAGGCGCCGCCGTCCGCCGCGTTCCGGTCCCCGATGACCTTTCCCCCGAAGCGCCAGGCCAGTTCCTTGGCGACCTCGGGGACGCTTCCCGGGGAGGGGACGTCACCCCAGAGGGCGAGTTGTCCAGCCGCCCGGGGAAGGACCCGGCCGGCCCGGGCCTCCAGTTCCACGGGAGGGTCGGCGCCGGGCCAGCCCTCGAGCAGACGCTCCGCGAGACCCGACAGGGCGCATCCCAGGGTGGCCGGTGAGCGCCCGGGGCGGGTCAGGCGACGGGCGACCTCCCCCCGATGGCCGTCCTCCCCCCGGAAGGTCAGGCTCACCTCGCCGCAAGCCAGGCCCTGGCTCCCCATCTCCCGGGCCAAACGGCCGGCTGTTTCCCGGAGGACCTGCTCCAGAGCCTCGCGCCCGGTGAGGCCACCGGCGAAACGACCTGTGACCGACAGGGACGGTGGCGGCCAGGCCGCGCGGACAGAATCGGGTTCCCCGCCGGCGGCAGCGGCCGCTATCCGGCGGGCCAGCGTCCAGCCGAACTGGCGGGCCAACTCCTCGACCGGGAGGTTCCGCACCTCCTGGAGGCGCCCGAAACCCAGCCGCTCCAGCCGGGCCGGGACCTCGGGCGGGAACGGGTAAAGGTAGGTGACGGGAAGAGGGTCCAGGAACGCCCTCGCCTCGTCTTCACCGCCGGTCACGGCCAAAACCTCGCCCGGGCGAAACGTCCCGCGCCCGGCCAATTCCAGCCCGGCCGCCCGGGCGACGAGCTTGGTGGGGCCAAGGCCGAAGACCACGCTGACCCCAAGCCGGGCGCGGGCCTCGCGCCCGAGGCGCCGGCAGACGGAAGAGTGGTCCAGCCCGGCCACGTCGAGAAAGGCCTGGGTGATGCCGGCTGGTTCGACGGCGGGAACGTGCGCGGCGCAGAGGTCGAGAAGCTGACGCCACCCCTCCTCGTAACGCTCCTCCTCGTACGGGACGAGGCAGGCCTCCGGGCAAAGAGCGAGGAGGTTCGGCCGCTTGATCCCGGGCCCGATACCCATGGCCCGTATCTCGGGAGAAAGGTCAAGGACCCGCCCCCCCTGGATGACGGCCACGGGCCGCCCGGCCAGGAGGGAGTTGAACTTCTGCTCGATGGCGGCGTAGAACGCGACGGCCACGGCGAAGGCCACCCCAGCCACGCCGCTCACCTCCCGTGACCCCAGGCGCAAAACGGCCGCCCCGGAGCGCGGCCAAGACTTGAGCCATGCGAACATATGTTCGGGTCTAACCCTATTATAGGTTCACCCCTCAGCCGCGTCAACTGGGAGAAAATGAGGCACCCTAGTTCGGTGCGCACCGACTCGTCTCAGAAACCAGCGCTACCCGCCGGCTCCCCGGCCTCCTTCCGGGCCCTGGTCGTCGCGGGCTTCGTTCTGGCCGGCCTGTTCACCCTGCTCCTGGCTCTGAGCCTCGTGACCCACTACACCCTCGCGACCCTCATCCACGCCGGCCTTCTCTGGCTGACGGTCAAACTCATCACTCGGAATCTTGACAACCTGGCGGCGGCCGAGGGACGTTCCGAGGGGAGCCCGGGCCGGGAGAGCGGGTCGGGACCACGGTAGGCGCTATTCGCTTCCGGCCTGGCGCACGAAGTTGAGCCTGAGGTCGGCCAGCAGCCCCTCCAGGCGCCGCGCTTCCTCCGGCGACACCCGGTCCTTCAGCACCCGGCTCAAACCCTCCAAGGCGTCGATGGCCAATCGGGCGCTCTCGAGCCTCTTGGCGGCCTCTCCGGTAGCGGGATCGGCCAAGAGCCCCATGTCCACCCAGGCCCGGCTGGCCAGGACACCGACGAACCACGCCAGGAGGCTTGCGGAATCGAGGGCCAGCAGGGGAACGGCCTTGGGCGCTTCGGTGCCCGCCTCGGGCGGCCCTTGGTCACCCGCTGGGCGAGTCTTCTCATCATCCGGACCCATAGAGACTCTCCGCCCTCCCGTCCGCTGCCATTCTACCGGCCGCGGGCTTCCTCGGATACAGGCATCCTCCTACTTCCGGGCATATTACGCGCGAGGAGGCTGGTCCCCCGTGTGCGCCCGGCATAGCCGCTCCCAGCGTCGTTCCCCTGAGCTTCAGGCCGGCCTCGACCGGCTGAAGGGCGAGGCGACGGGCCGCCGACCCGCGGACGAAGGCCCGATGGTGGCTCACCTGCTCGAACTGGCCGACCGGCATCTCGCGAGGAAGCGCCCCTCCGGGCCGCCACCTGAAGGAAAGGACCCCAGGCCGTGAACCCGGTCCGCCGCCGCTCCGTGGTCGCCGCGTTCGCCTCCCGGGCCGAGGCGCTGGAGGCCGCGCGGCTCATCCGGGACAAGGGACTTGGCGAGACGCGCGTCCGAACCTCCCCCAACCAGCCTAGCCTCACGGCCGACCGCCTCCGCGCGGACCCGGGCCCGTTCGACGATCTGAACGCCGGCCTGCTGTCCGCCAACAACCTTGGCCCCCTGTCGTCGACCACGTACGCCCTCGGCGAGGAGGCCCCCGACGCCCCCTCGGCCCCGGCCCCGGAGCGCCCTCGGCTCGAGAGCGGCGTCACGCTCCTGGTCCTCGCCGCCGAGGAGGATGTCCCGGCCGTCGTGTCCACCTTGAGGCGGGCGGGAGGGTCGGTCTAATCCTCACTGGCCCTGCCCGCGGGATGAAACCCCCGGGCGACCAGCGCGACTTGCGTCCGGTCCACCAACCCCAACTTACGGATGATGGCGCCGATGTGGTTCCTGGTCGTCTTCTCGCTGATGAAGAGCTTCCGGCTGATCTCCCGGTTGGCCAAGCCTTCCCCGACCAGGGCCAGCAGCTCCCGCTCGCGCAGAGTCAGTT
>CALMHV010000070.1 GCA_937863905.1 uncultured Bacillota bacterium | reverse complement strand
ACGGCCGGCCAATCCGCCACGTCGCACGTGGCGTGCAGGACCGCGACGGCCAGGCTGCCCAGACCGGGCGTCAGGCCGTCCGGACGGCCGGGGGGGCCGGCGGGAACGCCGCGAGCCGCCCGGAGAGCCTCGACGACGGAGTCGGGCACGGGCCTCACCCAGAACCGCCAGTGACGGTTGATCTCGCGCATCCCTAGCCGCTCGTAGAAGGCCTGGGCCTTCTCGTCCATGCTCCAGAACTCCATTCGGCCGATGCCCCGGTCCCTGAGGCGTTCGGCGGCGGCCGCGATCAACCGGCGCCCCAGCCCCAGACCCCGGCACTCCGGCGCCAACCCCAATTCCCAGACGAAACCGCACCGGCTCTCGGTGAGCAGGCCGAGTTCGCCCGGCTTGTCTTCGATTTCGACGTCGATAAGACCGACGATGGACGCGGCCGCGACCGGGACGGTCACTAGCTCCACAGCCGCTCTGGCGTAGCGGGGCTTGCTCTGGTAGGCGGGCAGACCCCAGGCGTGGGAGGTGACCGTGAGCCGGGCCCAGCAATCCAGCCAGGCCCTTTCGTCTTCGGCCGTGTAGTCCCGGATGCTCACCGGGCCCGGGCCGGCGGTGGGTGCTCTCACCAGACGCCCTCCTTCTCCCGGCGCTACCAGTACGGGGCCGGGACCCACTGGGGATAGGCCGGCGGAAAGAGGACCGCCAGAGCCTCACGGTGCGAAGCGGCCAGGGCCACGCCCGGCAGGGCCTCCAGTTCGCCCCCCCCGGCGTATCCGAGAGCCATGGCCGTGAAGGCTTCCACCGGCAGCCGCGAGACGGGCCGGTCGTCTTGGCGCCCCGCTCGTCCTCCTAAAAGCCGCAGCCGGTCGCCCGCGTAGAGGAGTTCGAGCCGTTTGGAGCCGACGTCCAGGACCACGGCCGTCCCGGGAGGCAGTCCGGCCTTGGCCGCCCGCTGGGCCAGGGTCTGCACCAGGTCGGCCATGAGCAGGCCGCGGTTGGTCACGAGAATCTGCCCGGCACCGGCGGCCTTGACCTGTAACTCCCCGCCGACCCTCAGGTAAGCCAGTCTGGAGAAGAGGTGGTCGGGAGGCCCGCCAAAGCGAACCCTGGCCAGGTCCGCCTCGAGGGCCTTGTTCGCCGTCCATTCCAGAGAGGCGATGAGGGCCGTCGGCGAAGCGGCGCCGACTTCGGAGACGCCCAGACAATCCGCCGGCAGCCCCGCCTGCCCGACCGCCCAGCGCACGTAGGCCTGGACCGGCCCCGCATCCACCTGCCAGACGGCGAGGCCGGCGAGACCGCCACGGCCCCGGCTGCGGTCCCGCCAGACCCACCTTTCCGGCGGGCGGAGGACCGTGCCGGGCGTGCCGGCGGTCGCGCCCGCGTAGAGAGCGGCGACTTCCGGGATGTCTTGGTCGGTCATGGGGCGCCAGATAGCGGGAACGCCTCCGGCGCCAGGACGGCTGAGGACGCGCCCCGGGTCGAAGCAGGAGGCGTACTCACCCAGGCAAGACACGAAGCCGAACCGGGCGTAGAAGTCGGGAGGACCACAGACGAGGGCCACGCGAAAGCCCCGGGCCCGGATGAAGGCCACGGTGTCCTCAAGGAGCAAGCGAGCGAAACCCCGGCCACGATGAGCGGGGTCGGTTCCCACCAGGGTCACCAGAGCGCCGTCGACCGGGACTCCGGCGATGAGGACGCGCCTCGGGACGACCAGGACGAAGCTGACGAAGCGACCACCCAGGTCGACCAGGCGCAGACACTCCGGCCGGTGCTCGCTGTCGGCGCGGGTAAGAAGATCGAAAAGCTCCGGGTCGAGACCGCAGCGCTGGATGAGGTTCCGGCACGCTTCCCACTCGACGGCCCTAGCGCCGCGCGCGGTCGCCCCCGTGGTGTCTCTCTCTGTCATCCGGGTCTAGCGAACCCAGCCCATGACGTTGGTCACCGGGTCCAGCCCCCGCTCGAAGGGCTGCCCCTCGAAGGCGAGAATCCAGAACTCGGCGTAGTGCACGGCGCAACCCTCGAGAAGGTGCCCGCCCAAAGTCCGGCCCTCGGCGTCCGAGACGACGATGTGGGCGTGGACGCCGGCGCGTCCGTCTCGCAAGGAGATGTTTCCGAGACAGGAGGCGATCTCACAGTGGTTCGGAACCTCGGTGACCACGTACTTCCCGGCCCCCGTGTCGTAGAAACCGAGCCGAGCCCGCTCGAGGATGCCGATGACCCCCACGGCGCCGGCCCGGATACCTTTGTCCGCCAGGAAACCGTCGAGGTAGGCCGCAAGGTCCGCGCCCTTGGGGACCTTGCCCAGGTAGGTCTGGCCCAGGCGGTACTGCCTGGGCTCAAGCCCTCCCCCGGTCCCGCTCTCAGTCATCGGCTTTCTCCTCCCTGCCGGCCGGGCCCCCGTCGTCCGCCCCGGCCGCGACGGCGTCAGCCTCAGCGGGCGCGTCGTCGAGCCAGGCCACCAGATTGCGGCCCAGAGTCTTCGCCCGGTAGACCGCCCTGTCGACCGCCAGGAACATCGTCTCCCGGCCGATGACCCCCTTGTCGGGGAAGGTGGCCACACCGATGCTCACGGTCACCTTGACCGTGGCCAACCCGACCGTGAAGGCGCTCACCTCGATGGCCTTCCGCAGGCGCTCGGCCAGAATCACCGCCCCGGCGCGGGCCGTCTGAGGCAGGATGAGCAGAAACTCCTCCCCGCCGTACCGGCCGACAGTGTCGGCGCCGCGGACGTTGACCCGGACGAGCTGGGCCAGAGACCGCAGGACCTCGTTCCCCACCGGGTGGCCGTGCGTCTCGTTCACGGTCCGAAAGCCGTCCACGTCCACGAGGAGGAAACTCACGGGCTGGTCGTAGCGCTTGGCCCGGCTGATCTCCTGGTCGCAACGCTGCACGATGCAGGCGGTGTTGAGCAGCCCGGTCAGGCTGTCGGTCATGGATTTCCGCGCGAGTTCCTCGTTCTGCCTCTCGAGGTCACCGAGGATCGCGGCGTGGTGAAGGCAGACCCGGATACGGCCCCAGAGTTCATCAGGGCTCAGCGGTTTGAGGATGAAGTCCACCAGGGGCAACCGGAACGCTTCCTGCAGGGCGGCCAGATTGGAGGCCGAGACCGTGGCCAGCACGGGCAGACTCCGGGTCGCCACGGCGGCCCGGACAGCGACGACCAGACGCTCGAAACGGAGAGCCGGCGAGCGGTCGGCGTCAATGATGAACAGAACGGGCTCGCACGACGCCAGGCACTCGCCGACAGCCTGCTCACTGGTGGCGACGATGACCCGGTAGGCCTGGGAAGCGTGCCTGAGCGTGGCTTCGATGATCGAGGAAAGCTCCTGGTCGGAAGCCCCGTCCTCGAACACGATGACCGTCTTCCCGGCTTCACCCGAAAGCACCGTCATGCCTGCTCTTGTTCTTGTCCGGCAGCGACCTTCCTCTAGCTCACCGACTCGACGGTCACGACTCCCGGCACGCGGTCCTTGAGGAAACGCTCGATGCCGCCCTTCAAGGTCATCGTGGCCATGGGGCAGCCGCCGCACGCGCCGGTAAGGCGGACCTTCACCACGCCGTCCTGCGCGCTCACGAACTCGACGTCTCCCCCGTCGGCCTGCAGCCGGGGGCGGATAAGGTCGAGGGCTTCCTTGACCTTCTTGTCGTCCACAATCGCACCTCCGAAGGTTATCTTGCCCGCACGGGGCACCTTGCCTATGCTACGCCAGGGTCTTGGAGATACCTCCCGGGCCGCTCAAAGGGGCAGTTCCCGGTAGATGAAGTTCGAGAAGATCCAAGGGAAGAACCCCGAGCCGGCCTTGGACCAGTGGGGCTCGTCGACCCACGCCTCCGCGCGCCAGGCTTCCTGGCGGCGCCCGATGGCGCCGTTCTCCGGCCCGGGCGGCCGGCCGGGGCCGGCCGCCGGCGCCTGCTCCAGCGGCTCGAAGCTGAGTTCCCGGCCGTAGGTGTTGGCCACGGCCACCCCGTTCCGCACCAGGCGAAGCCAGCACGGAATAGGGACGGCGACCTCAAAGCGCGCCGGGAACCCGGCCGGCAAGGTGTCGCCCGAACTGAAGACCTCGGCGGACCCGCCTGGACCCGCCTGTCCGGCCCGGAAGACAAACCCCGACGGGTGCCCCCAAACCCGGTTGACCATGAACGCGCGCCCCTGGCCCAGGGCCTCGAGGATGGCCGACACCTTGGCCTCCGGGGAGCCGTCCAGCGGGAACTTCGCCCAGACCGCCGTCTGCAGGGTCCCGAAGGCCGGCTCGTAGGGAAAGACGGTGACGCGCACACCGTGCCAGCGGGTGCGGTAGGCGTGCGCGTCCGTGCCGGCGATGCCGACGACCTTCCGCTCCTGCGCCAGGGCGTCCCACCGGGCAACGGTCACGGGGTTGGGCGGGGGGACGGCCCGGTGCACCCCAACGGCGACGGCGCGCACGGCCTCGCGGTAGTTGCGCACCGAACGCGACCACTCGCTGGACAGGCTCCAGACCTCCAGCCCCGTGAAGTCCGTGACCGCCCAGTCGTCCCAGCGGTAGCTTTGGAGGTGGAGGAAGGCGTTGCCGGGGTCGTCCGGGTGGGCCAGAAACCCCAGCGTCCCGGGCCAGCGCCGGGCGAAAGCCATGTAGGCTTCGGGACGCGGCCACCCCGGCAGGTCCGTGGGGTCGGGGACGTCGGCGGGGTCCAAGCCGAGGACGAGGTAGTGGTTGTGGGGCGGTGAGAACTCCAGGCCGGGCAAGCGGAGCACTCCCGCCGACTGGGCCGGGAAGGAGACGGCGGCGCCGCGGGAGCGGTCACCCGCCGGCCGCTTCGGAGGATGGTCGGCCATGACGGCCGGCACGTGGTCGGTGATGGCCAGGAAGTCGAGGCCGACCGCCCCGGCGATGGCCAGGATCTCCCCGGGGTCCGCAGTCCCGTCGGACCCGGTCGAATGGCAATGGATGCTACCCAGAAGCAAGCGGACGGGGGGCTCGGCCACGTTGCTGCTCCTAGTCCGTGATGTCCTCGAACCGGCCTTTGAGCCGGTTCATGACCTCAGGCATCGTCGTGTACTCCATCTCGGCCAGCGGCAGGCGATGCGGCTCGAACGGCCCGAGACGTCGGAAGAAGTCGGCCAGTTCCAGAGCCTCGCTCCGGGCCCGGTCGAAGGCCGGGTCGGCGAAGAAATCCTGCGGCCCGATGAGCTTGCCCTCGCAGAGCTGGAAACCGAGGGCGATAACCCGCGGCGGGCCGTCGAACCGGGTCGGATGGGCATCGGCGACAGCGACCGGCATGAGCGGCCCGTTGTGCGAGCCGCGCATCCAGCCGGCCACGATGTGGGGGTGGGCGAAGGGTTCAAGGATCTCGCCTACGGCCGGCAGCCCGCTCTGGGCGCGGACGATGAGAACGGGGTCGTCCTTGCCCACGTAGCGCCCGGCCATGAGGTTGAGACGCTGGGTTGTCGCGACTGAGGCGATCTCGCCGGTCTTGGAGTACACGGACTTGATGATGTAGCGGCCCGGCGCGCCGATGAAGACGAGGATGTCGTAATACTCCTCGGGCAGGGAGAAGAAAATCCTCTTGTGCTCATAGAGGTCGTGGACCTCGAAGCGGAAACCGGCGTGCATCTTGGGGTCGATGACCAGACCCGAGGTGTTGAACGGGTCGGCGAAGATCTTGAAGACCGGGAAGTTCCAGGCTCCGGGCTCGGTCTTGTCGGCCATGAAGATGACGATGGGCTCGGACGGGCGTTCCTCGAACGCCATCTCGGCGACGCCCGGCCCCAGGCCCTTGATGTTTCCGGAAAAAGCGTCACTGAGGAGGTCCTGGCCCGCCCCGTAGAGCTTGAGCTTCTTGGCCACCAGCGTGCAGGCGACAAAGGTATCCCAGGCCAGGCGATGG
Organism: uncultured Bacillota bacterium; assembly: GCA_937863905.1. Classification (GTDB taxonomy): domain Bacteria; phylum Bacillota; class Sulfobacillia; order UBA995; family UBA9673; genus CALMHV01. Next base: position 6,104 of record CALMHV010000070.1, on the reverse strand, counting down.
ATGGGTTCGGAGTCAACACCGGCCTGGTGGGTCATCACCAGGTTCAGGTCGTCGCCGCAGTAGGCCACGTGATAATCGATGAGCAGGCCTTTCGTCGCGGCCAGACACTCCCTGGCGCGGTCCATCAGAGCCGGATGGACCCCCGAATGCCCTACCCATCCCCCGATATCCGCCTTGATGACGCTGAGCGTCACCTTCCCCAAGCCAACCCTCTCCCCTCGGCAGGCTGAGAACGTAGGTTCCCGTGGCCTGTGCAGCTTCTAGCCGCCGGGACGCATATCCTGTCGGCGCCCCGACGGCCATCCTAGTCGGAGTCTATTCGGCACCCGAATCGCGGTGTGTCTCCACCCCGATCGCCCTCAGGATGCTCTTCCAGTCGCAGAAACTCTCCACGTTCTGGCGGGCCACGGCGATGGCCTTGGTGTCGGTGGGCCGGATCTTGCGCGACACGTCGTGGAGCTTCTCGGCCACGGTGAAGGTGTCGTAGTGGACGAGGATGACCGGCACGTCCTTCTCCGCCGCCCGGGACAGGACTTTGACGTTCGGGTACAGCCCGCCGGTGAGGATGAGCACGGACGTACTCGTCTCCAGAGCCGCCAGGGCCAGGTCCGCCCGGTCGCCGCCGGTGATGACCGCCTTGTTCTGAGCCCGGTGGAGGTAGTTGTGGGCGCTCTCCAGGGTCATGGCCCCGATGAGCACGTCCTCGACCACGCGTCCCAGGTGCTCCTGGCCGACCAGAATCTCGCCGCCCAAGGCCTCCTGGAACTCGGCGACCGTCGGGGCGGTGAGTTCTACCGCCTCCGGCACGACGCCGAGGACGTCTATGCCGGACTTCTTGAGGAACGGCCCGTAGATGCTCTTGGTCTTGTCGAGCAGGGTCCGGGGGACGTTGTTGAAAACAACCCCGGCCAGGGGCACCTTCTCCAGGGCCAGCAGACGGCAGACGACCAGGGTGGCGTCGAGGGAGTAGTCGTTGATGACCTTGGAGACGAGAAGGGCGATCGAGCCGAATTCCCGGGCGAGGGCCGCCGCGTCGAGGCCGAGGCTCATCATCACGTAGGGCCAGTTCGTGCCTTCCACGATGACCACGTCGGCGCCCTGTTTCGCCTCCTCGAAGCCCCCGCGGATCGCGCCCAGGGCCTTGGCGGCATCCTCGTACCTGGCCAGGTAGTTGGCGGACGCCGTGAACGGGGAGAGGCGCTCCGGGAGCAGCTTCAGGCCGAGAGCCTCCCGCATCAGAACGGCGTCGGCATCCACGGTGACCCCGACTCCGGTCGGCGTCCAGACGGGCTTGTAGTAGGAGACAGAAAGGCCCTGCTCCTTCATCTTCAGCCCCAGGGCGAGGCAAAGAGCCGTCTTCCCGCTGCCGTACTGACCCATCACGAAAAGGCTCTTCACCAAACCAGACACCTCCTCAGGAGATGGTGAGCTTGACGTCCAGCGCGCCGACCCCGCGTTCATAGGCGACCAGGGGGTTGATGTCCATCTCGGCTATCTCGGGGAAATCGCGGACGAGTTGGGCCACCCGCGCGATAGTCTCGACCACCGCCTTGTGGTCAAGGGGCGGGCGCCCGCGGAAACCGTGGAGCAGGGTGTTGGCCTTGGTCTCCGTGACCATCCTGCCGATCTCCTCCAGGGTCAGGCCAGAAGCCAGCCGGAAGGCCACGTCCTTGAGCAGGTTCACCCAGATGCCCCCGAGGCCGAACATGACCAGCGGGCCGAACTGCACGTCGCGGCTCACCCCGACGATGAGTTCCGTGCCACTGGGAAGCATCTTCTGGACCTCGACTCCGTTCACCGGCACGTTGGGCAGCGCTCTCTGGACGTTCTCCAGGATTCCGAGGAAGCCCTCCCTGACCTCGTCCGGGCTTCCGACACCCACCTTGACCCCACCGATGTCGCTCTTGTGGGTTATCTTTGGCGAGGCGATCTTCAAGACCACGGGGTAGCCGAGTTCCTCGGCGGCCCCGACGGCCTCGGAGACGCGCGTCGCCAGGCGGGTGGGGGCGGCGTTGATGCCGTAGGCCTGGGCGACCCGGTGGGCCTCGCTTCCGAGGAGGACGAGACGCCTGTCCCGGCGCACCTCGGCGAATGTCTCCCTGACCCTGTCCCTGTCGACGTCGGTAAACTCGTGGCCCCGGCCCACGGGGGGTTCCTTGATGAGGTCCGCGTACCGGGCCAGACCCGAGAGGGCCAGGACGGCCCGTTCCGGGAACTCATAGGTGGGCACGCCGGACTTCTGGAAGACGGTGATCCCGCTGGCCACGTTGCCGCCGCCGAGGAAGGCCGCGACGACCGGCTTTCCGGGGAAGCGCCGGCGCTCCTGGACGACGCCCGCCGCCACCTCCGCCGGGTCGATGCCGGCCGGCCTGGTCAGAAGGCACAGGACGGCGTCCACGCCGGGGTCGCCGAGCACAAGCCGGAACGACTGCCGGTACATGTCCGGCGTGGCGTCACCGAGCACGTCGACCGGGTTGTAGATGTTGGCCGCCGGAGAGAGGAGACCGCGAAGGGCCTCCAGGGTGTCCTTCTGGAAGCGGGCCATGAAAAGACCGTCGGCCTCGACGGAGTCGGTGGCGATGATGCCGGGTCCGCCGGAGTTGGTGACGATGCCGATCCGCCGCCCGGCCGGGATGGGCTGGGTGGCAAAGGCCGTGGCGTAGTCGAAAAGCTCCTCCATGCTGCCGGCCCGGATGATGCCCGCCTGCCGGAAGGCGACATCATAGGCCAGGTTCGAGCCGGCGAGGGCCCCGGTGTGAGAGGAGGCGGCCTGGGCGCCGGCCTGGCTCGTCCCCGACTTGAGGATGACGATGGGCTTTGTCCGGCTGAACCGGGAGACTTCCTGGACGAAGGCCTCCCCGTTCTTGACGTCCTCGATATACCCCAGAATGACCTTGGAGTAGGTGTCTTCAACCATGTCCCGGATGAAGTCGAGTTCGGAGAGGATGGCCTTGTTCCCCGTGCTCACGAACTTGGAGAAGCCGATCCCCCGCGGGAGGCTCCAGTCGAGGATGGCCGCGCAGAGGGCGCCGCTCTGGGAAAGGAAGGCGATGCCCCCCTTGTGGGGGAAGCCCGCGGAGAACGAGGCGTTGAGGGGAGTATGGGTATCAATGACGCCCAGGCAGTTCGGGCCGACCATCCGCATGCCGTACTGACCGCAGAGCGCGGCGAGCTGCTTCTCAAGGTCGAGGCCTTCCTTACCGACCTCCTTGAACCCGGCCGTCACGGTGACGAGGGCCGGTACGCCTTTCTCCCCGCACTCCCTGGCCACGGCCAGGATGAACCGCGACGGGACCGCCAGGACGGCGAGGCCGATGGCGCCGGGAACAGCGCCCACGCTGGGATAGCAGGGGAGGCCGAGGATCTCCTCCGTCTCGTTCGGGTTGATGGGGTAGATGGGCCCCTGGTACCCGCACTCGACCAGGTTCTGGAGGATGGCGTGACCTATCTTGCCCTCGCCCTTGGAAGCGCCGACGACGGCTACCGACACCGGATGGAAAAGGGCGTCCAAAGAAGAAGGCGGGCAAGCAGGTGAACTCCTAGGCACCGGCGACTTTCACCTCTCGTAGGCCCTGCGGCTTATGTTTCCCAGGGCGAAAACGGGCCACCCGGCTCAGACCCGCCGGCCGGCGCCGGACCTGAAGACCGAGATGCCACCCGGCAGTACCGAGAACCGAACCGGCAGCTCTCCGACCAGGTCGCCGTCGGCGTGGACGCGCACGACCCGCAAGAGGCCCGGGGCGGCCCGCAGAATCACTTCCCTGGCCTGAAAGGTCCGGACCCGGGGGTGGCCGGTGTGGCGGCCCACCAAGAGCAGCGCCACCAGAGACGATATCTCGGCCAGGCTGGCCGCGAGAACGACACAGACATCCAGGAGACCGTCGGACGGGCTGGCGGACGGCACAATTCGGAGGCCCTTCCCGTAGACGCTCCCGTTACCGACAGCCACCAGGAGAACCTCAAGCTCCAGCGCCTGCCCATCAAACTCCAGCCGCAGGGGCACGGGCCCATAGGTCGCCAGGGAGCGCAAAGTGGCGATAACATACCCGGGCACGCCCCGCACCCCCAAGGCGAACTCTTGGTAGGCCTGGGTGATGGCCGCGTCCAGACCCGCCCCGGCGACGTTGAGGAACGGCACCGGCCCGCGCTCGGAAGCCGGTCCGGGGGATGTCTTTAGACCGAACTCCAGGCGGCCCAGGTCGCAGGGCTCCGGCCGACCGTGGGCCACGACCCGGCAGGCGGCCCAGGCGTCCAGGGGTAGACCCAAGGAGTAGGCGGCGCCGTTACCGGTGCCCGCCGGGATGATACCCAGGGGCAAGCCGGTCTCGGCGGCAATCCCGGCCGCCAGCCTGACCGTGCCGTCGCCGCCGACGGCGACGAGGCCCCGCGGCCGGCGACCTTTCCCGGTCAGTTCGGCCAGGGTCTCACGGACGGCGGCCCCGGTCGCCTCGGCGCCGACGGCCGACACAGTCACGGCCTCCAGGCCGAGTCCGGCGAAGGTATGGACGGCCTGGCGGGCAATGCCTGCCGCCGCGCCGCCTCCGGCGGTGGGGTTGACCAGGAGGACGACCAGGTCGGCATCGCCCACGGTCCGCCCCTCCCCGGTAAGCCCTCCCGCACCGTCAAGTCAAGCCAAGTGTATGTCCCGGGTCGGGACCGGTCAACCCCTGGCCCCGCGGCTGGGCCGGGCTAGGTGGGATTGAGCCCGAAACCGTCCGAGGAGCCTCCGACGCCGAGACCCGGTCCTCGCCGACCGGCCACGGCGATTTCGCGGAAGTGGAGGTTGAGCCTCAGGAAGAAGGGCAGGGCGCTTCCGAAGCGCAGCGCTTGCGGCAGGAGGCGGCCCAGGATGGACGGGTAGGAGTAGAAGGCGCGGTAGGCCCACTCGAACCCTCCCTGCAGGGCCTCGGCGGAGAGACGAACGGGCCTGTAGACCACGTTGGATATCGTGTACCGGCCCCAGTCCCGGACGGTGATACGCTTCTCGCGCTCCAGCCGGTCGCGCAAGGGCGTCCCCGGGAAGGGGGTGAGAATGCCGAACTGGGCCGCCGCCAGGCGAACGCGCTTGGCGAACTCCACCGTCCGGGTGAAGATGTCCGGGTCGTCCTTGTCGAAACCGAAGATGAAGGCCCCCTCGACCCCGATGCCGTGGTCCTGGATGCGGGAGATGGCCTCGCGGTAGTCCGTCACGCGGTTGAGGAGGCTCTTACCCATGTCGCGAAGGTTGTCGGAGATCAACGACTCCAGCCCGACAAAGAGACCGCGGCACCCGCTGCGGGCGGCGAGCCGGAGGAGTTCGGGATTCCGGGCGATGTTGATGGAACTCTGCCCGACCCAGGTGAGCCGGAGCGGGATGAGGCGCTGGAACAGTTCGCGGGCCCGTCCCGGCGCGCCGAAGATGTTGTCGTCCACGAAGAAGATGATCTTCTGCCCGAGGGTCTCTATCTCCCGGACGACGTCGGCGACCGGCCGACACCGGTAGGTCCGCCCGAAGAAGCGGGTCACCGAACAGAAATCGCAGGAGAACGGGCAGCCCCGGGAGGTCTGGACCGTGGCCAGGGTCAGGTAGGCCCCCGGCCGGAAGAGGTCTCGCCGGGCGATGGACAGACCCTCCAGGCTGGGTCTGGACCGGGACTGGTAGAACCGCCCCAGGCGCCGTTTCCGGGCGTCGGCGAGGACTTGCCTCCAGACCCCCTCGGCTTCCCCGACGACGACCGCGTCCGCATGGCGGGCGGCCTCCCGCGGGAGGGCCGACGGATGGATGCCCCCCAGGACGACCGGCACGCCCCTGGCCCGGAGAGCGTCGGCCAGTTCGTAGGCCCGGGGGGCGAGGGGCGTCATCACCGTGATGCCGGCGAGGTCGATGCGGCCCCGGCGGAGGATGGCCTCCAGGTCCAGGGGTTGGACGGCCTCGTCCACGAGGCTGATGTCCCAGTCGTCCGGGGTCAGAGCGGCGAGGACACCCAGGGCCAGGGGTGGGAACAGCGCCCGGGAACCGGTCTTCTGGGAGGGAGCGATGAGAAGGAGACCGGGCACGTGACCACCGCCGCAGGCAGGGTAGGAAGGCCTGCTTAGGGTGGCACGGCGGCAGCCGGGCTATGCGG
>CALMHV010000069.1 GCA_937863905.1 uncultured Bacillota bacterium | reverse complement strand
CGGTGAACCGCGTCCGTCGTGTCACCTCGACCCCGCCATCCGCCCGGGCGGCGATGGCGAAGGCCAGCGGATCCTCGTAGACGGTCCGGGCGGTGTCGCGGCGCTGACCGGGGTCGAGCGGCCGCCGCCAGCGGAGCTTGTGTCTAAGCTCGACGCCGATGACGGCAGGACTGGCGCCAGGCGACGGGCTGGGCTCGCTCGCCAGAGGCTCCTCGAACGCCCGGTTGACGTGCCCGCCGGCGAGGTCGCCGGCCTCGCCCGTGCCGTTCTGGAAGCTGAACATGAGGGCCACGTCGGCGGCGTCCGTTCCCGTGTTCTCCACGGTCCAGACGAAGACGCCGACCGGGAAGCTCGACTCGCGGTAGTTGTGCGGGATGACCGGAGAAACCTGGCGGCAGGTGAGACGGACGCCCGGAAGAGGCTCGTCGTAGACCGTCCAGGCCCGGGGGAAGAGCGCGTGGTAGGTTGCCTTCCTCGGGTCCAGGTCCCACTTCCAGGCGGCGAGGGGGTTGGCGCGCGAGCGATTGGCCTTAGCGCCGGCGGCGCCGGCTTCGGGTCGCGGCCCGAGGACCAGGGCCTGTCCCGACCCGGCTGGACCACCGTCGGGCGTGCGGCCGTCCTCGCGCCGCACCCACAGGGAAAACGCGTCAGCAGGGACGACCCCGTAGTGGTAGAGGCCGGGGCGCATCTGCCAGCGCACGAAATCGCCTCGCCAGCCGCGGGTGACGGTGCCCCCGCCGATGCCCCCCAGGGGTACGCCCATGTTCGGCTTGGCCTTCCAGGAGTTGCCGTAGAGCACGGACCGGCGGCCGAGACGCTTCTGGGCGAGAAGGTGGAAGACCGCCCGGACCACCCCGGGGAACATGTCCAAAAGCAGCTTCAGGGTCGGCCCCACAGGCCGGCCGCGCTTGGGGACGGTGGTTTCGTCCAGCCGGCGTGTCCAGGCGCAGGCGGGGATGTCCGGGGGACCCGGGTGCGGTACGAAGGACATCGTAGCATCGCTCCTTGGAAATATCGGCTGTGTTCTTCTACGCCGTCGCCGCCCGCGGCCCTTTATCCCGGTTTCCCCTCGGCCCTTGCCGGCACCACACCATTGGTTGACGATTCGGACAATCCCTGCTAGGCTTCTTCTTGGGGACTTCCTGAACGGCCGTTCCGTCCCATCGAACCCTCCTTCGCGCCGGCCCGAGGCCCCGGGGGAGGTGAGTTTCGTGAACCTTCCCAACGCTTCCGGCAAGACGCCCGCTTCCGCCAAGACGCCCACCTCCTGCGCCGCGCCCCTGCCCACCTCGGTGAAGGTCGTTTCGATCCTTCTCGACCTGACCGGCGCCATGACCGTCGTCTACTGGATCCTCTACTTCGCCGCCGGCGCGGTCCAGGCCGAGACGTCCGAGATCTACATCGCCTTCGAGAACTCCTTCCCCGCCGCCGACGCCTGGATGTCCGCCGCCTGCTTCATCGGGGCCGCCGGCCTTCTCCTCCGGCGTCACTGGGGCCTCCTCTTCGGCATCTGCGCCGGAGCTACGATGATTTTCCTCGGCCTCATGGACGTTCTGTTCAACCTGGAACAGGGTATGTACGCCGTGATGAACGGCGAGATGGTCTTTGAGACCCTCATCAACGTCTGGACCCTGGGCTTCGGCGTCTTCGTCCTCTGGTTCCTCTGGTCGAGGCGCAAGCTCCTCCTCAACTAGACGACCACGGGCCGCCAAGTCCGGCCAGGCAAGAAGGAGGGGACGATATGGGTCCGACGGCAACCGTTCCTAAGACGATGAAGGCCGCCGTGTTCTACGGCAAGCGCGACGTCCGGCTGGAGACCCGTCCTGTTCCGGTGCCCGGACCGGGCGAGGTCCTCCTCAGGATCAACCTCTGCGGCATCTGCGGCAGCGACCTCGAAGCTTACAAGTACGGCCTCTACCAGCCCGGCATCATCATCGGCCACGAACTGGCGGCCGAGGTGGCCGGCGTGGGGCCGGAGGTCTCCGGCTGGGAGGTCGGCGACCGGGTGACCGCCAACGACGTTGTCTCCTGCGGCCAGTGCCGCTACTGTCGCCGGGGCCGGCCGAGCCTGTGTGACTCCGTGACCATGCCCGGCGTTACGACCGACGGCGCCTACGCCGAGTTCATGACCGTGGCCGCCAAGGCTCTCTTCCGGCTGGCCCCCGGGGTCACCGATATCGAGGCCGCCTTGGCTGACCCGTCCTCCAACGCCCTGCACGCCGTGCGCCGGTCCGGGCTGGGGCTCGGCGACCGGGTTCTGGTCGTGGGGGCGGGCCCCATCGGTCTGCTCACCGTGCAGGCCGCCCTGTTGGCCGGGGCGAGGATGGTCATCGTGGCGGAGATGAACCCGGCCCGGGCCAAGCTGGCCCTGGAGATGGGCGCGTCGGCGGTCATCGACCCCGCCAGCGAGAACCTCGACTTTCGGGTGGCCGACCTCACCGAAGACCAGGGCGCCGACGTGGTCTTCTGCGCCTCGGGTAATCCGGAGGCCATGGGGTCCACGTTCACCCTGGTTAGGAAGGGCGGGGTGGTCGTGCCGGTCGGCATCTGCGAGCAGCCGGTCCAGGCCGACTTCCTCAGCCTGGTGATGAACGAGCTCGAGTACCGCGGCACCTACGCCAGCTACGACGAGTACGGGCTGGCCCTCGACCTCATGGCCCAAGGGCGCTGGCGCGTGGCGCCGGTCGTTTCGGGGGTCATTCCCCTGGACCGGATAGTGGAGGAGGGCTTCGAGGTCCTGGTCCGCCCGGACACGAAGGCGGCCAAGATTCTGGTGA